>JAICJW010000288.1 GCA_025928215.1 Chloroflexia bacterium
AGCGACCTCCGTTCGCCCGCCGTCAATGGGTTTGTCTCGGCGGTCTCGCAGTTGCCCGCGGTGCGGGACGCGCTCCTCGCCGTGCAACGGCAGGCGGCGGCGGCGGGCGGTGTCATCATGGTGGGGCGCGATATGGGAACGGTCGTCGTGCCGGATGCTGATCTGAAGATTTACCTCGATGCGGATCCGCGCGTTCGGGCGGAGCGGCGGGCACGGCAACTGGCCGCGCAGGGGCGGCCCCGCCCGATTGGTGAGATCGTGCATGAGGAGGCGGAGCGCGACCGGCTGGACAGCAGCCGTGCCGTCGCCCCGCTCCGGCCCGCGCCGGATGCGATCATCATTCTCAACGATGCGCTAACGCCGGAGGACGTCGCCGAGCGGGCGCTGCATGAGGTGGAGAAGGCAACGGTACGGTTGGAAGGGGAAGCCGGGTGAGCGCCACGCCGGAGACGACGCCGAAAACGCCCCCCGCCCGACGCGATGACCGCGATCGCGTGGATGCATTCCGCCGCACGCGCCTGTACGGCGCGCTGTTTCGTGGCACGCGCTGGGCCTTCCGCGCGGCGTTTGTGCCCCTGATGCGCCTCGAGGTGCGTGGCCTCGCGCATGTGCCGCGTCATGGCGCGCTGATCGTTGCGAGCAATCATCTGCACAACTTCGATCCCGAAGTGGTCGGCGCGGTGGTCCCCCGGACTACCTTCATCATGGCGAAGAAGGAACTCTTCACCGTTCCCATCGTCGGCGGCTTTATCCGCTTCTTCGGCGCCTTTCCCATTGATCGAGGCGCGGCGGACCGCGTTGCCCTGCGCTACGCCGTGCATCTCGTGGAGGATGGGTACGCGCTGCTCATGTTCCCGGAAGGGACGCGCTCGCTGGCGGGGCACATTGAGAAGGTGCTTCCCGGCGCGGCGTTCGTCGCCCTGCGGACGGGCGCGCCGATCCTGCCTGTCGCGGTGACCGGCACCGAGACATTGCCCTTCGACGAGAAGGCGGCGGCGGCGGGGCGGCGGCAGCGGGGCCGCGCGCGCGTGACGGTGACATTCGGCCCGCCCTTCCATCTCAGCCCCGGCGCGGACGGTAAGCGACCGACGATGGAAGCGGCGGCGGATGAGATGATGCGCCAGATCGCCGCGCTCCTGCCACCGGAGTATCGCGGCATCTATGCCGATTCGGGCGAGAGTGGCGCATGATGGAGCGTACGGATCACTCGGCGCGCGAGCACGTCGCTGCGATCACCGCCGCGCTGGAAGACGGCGACAATGAGGGCGCCGCCGACCAGGCCGGGCAGGGGCTTGCGGTCTTCCCGGACGCTGCCGTTTTCCACCGCCTGCGCGGTATCGCGCTGTTCGCCCTCGGCGCGAACGATGAGGCGAAAACGCATCTCGCCGCCGCGCTCGCCGTGGACCCGCTCGACAATGCGGCGATCATCGCGCTCGCCCGCCTGGCCGACGCTGAAGATGATCCCTACACCGCCGCCGAACACCTCCTGACCGCATGGGAGCACGATCCGGCGAACCCCGACCTCCGCGCTGCACTGACCGAGCGGCTGGCGACGCTCTATGGGCCGGAGGGGTACTTGCAATTCACGCGGCCCGCGCTCGCCGCGCTTTATGTCCGCAATTGCTACCCGGAGCGGGCCGCCCGCGAGTATCGCGCCGTCCTCGCCCTGCACCCGAACCGTACAGATCTCCGTGTCGCCGCCGCGCTCGCACAGTGGCGGTTGGGCAACCTGACAGAGACCGTCACGCAATGCGACGCTTTGCTGGCCGAGCAGCCGGAGGTCGTACCGGCCCGCTGGGCGCTGGCGGATGCGACGGCGCGGCGCAGCAATGGCGATCTGGCGCGGGAGCACGCGAAACAGGCGGCCCGCTTCGATCCTGACGGCGCGATTGCCCACGCGCTGATCGCGGGCAACCCGGATGCGGCGATCGTGGATCCGGATGAACCCCTGCGCGTGTCGGACGACTGGCGAGAGCGCCCGCCGCCCGGATTCGCCGCGCGAGAAGCGACACGCCAACCGATGCCGCTTCCCACTGCGGAACCGGCTGCGAAGTCCGACACAATGCGGCTGGTGGAGGCGCTCTCCGGCCTCGCGGCGGCGCTCGTGGCCGCGAAGACCGCCGAACCTGGGGAGCCGGAATTCGCATTACCAGGTACGACAGGTCTCGCGGAAGCCCTTGCCGCGCTCGATACGCCCGTTGACGTATCGCTCGAACCCTCCGCCGAATCCCTCCCCAATCCGCTCGACGTGCCATACGCCGCACCGAGAGATGAAGAATCATTCGCGGAAACGCCGGTGCAGCCCGAAGGCGAACCGGAGCTGGTCCCGCTCATCGCCCTCGTTGATGAAGACGGCGCGATTATCACGACGCAGCCGGGTGGCGAACCGTCGTTGGATGCGACGGACGCCCTTCCTACTCCCGCAGCCTCTCTCTCTCCGAGGGAAAGGGGAGCCGCAGGGGCGGTTCACGAACCGTCCTCCTCCACAGCCCTCATGCCGCCCATGCCGCCCGGAGAGCGCCCGCACCCGCAGGCCGCAGCCCTCGCGAATGCACGGGAGAGCCTGGCATCTGCTGGCGCGGACCATGACAGACTCCACACCCTTCTTCCGGCTCTCCGCACGCTCGTGGATGCCATGCCCGAACGGCCCGATTCTCACCGTCTGCTCGGCGACGCCTACGCCCGCCTCGGTCTCTATGCTCAGGCGCAGGGGCAATACCGCCAGGCTCTCCTCGTCCGCATTGCGGGCAGGGGTGCGAAATAAAACGGGAATGTACGGCAGATAGCGCTTTCCTGAATTCGACTTCAATATTTTGTAGGGAGAAATACAATGCCTATGGGAATCAAGTGAGAAGATGGCATCATTGACGAGTTTATCGCGGCGGTACGGTATGATGGCGCGCGGTGACTTTGTTGGTTAATCCGAGGAGGAATGTGTGGCGGAGATGGAACAGACGCTGGTGATCGCGAAGCCGGACGCGGTGCAGCGGGGATTGGCCGGGGAGATTATCGGGCGGCTGGAGCGGCGCGGGCTGCAACTGATCGCCTGCAAGATGATACAGGTGAGCCGCGCACTGGCCGAGGAACACTACGCGGAGCACAAGGGCAAACCCTTCTTCGAGGGGCTGGTCTCCTTCATTACGTCGTCGCCCGTTGTCGTCGCGGTCTTTGCCGGGCCGGGCGCGATTGCCACTGTCCGCAAGACCAATGGCGCGACAAACCCCGCCAATGCCGAACCGGGTACGGTGCGCGGCGATCTCGGCGTGGATGTCGGGCGTAATCTCGTCCATGCCTCGGACGGCGGAGAGAGCGCGGCGCGGGAGATCGGACTCTGGTTCACACCCGAGGAAATCCTGCCGTGGGAGCGCACAAACGAGCGCTGGATTCGCGAGTAACGCGCTGCTCCCGTACCGTCACGCCGCTACGGGCAATTCCTGTTCCTGCTCATCCGCGATGGCGGGGCTGTCGCGGAAGAAGAGGAACATCGTCGCGGCGGCGACGGCGTAGCAGGCGGCGCTCATCGTGAAAGCGGGGCCAAATCCGGCGTGAACCTGAATCGCGCCGCTGATCAGCGGGCCGAGCGAGAAGCCCGTCGCCCACGTCACGTTGTATAGGCCGCCGAGCGCCCCCCGCTGTCGCGCCGGGACGCGCGTCATCGCGAATGGTGTGTAGATCGGGTCCACCGTGCCACGGAGCGCGGTGCGGCAAATCTCGAAGAAGATCGCCAGCCAGACGACGGGCGCGAGCGCGGTGAAGAGAATGGCCGGCGCGATCACCGCCTGCGCCGTGATCAGCGCGCGTAGATCGCCCAGCCGCCGCGCGAGGATGGGGGCGGCGAGCGATGCGACGCCGCTCAGGATGCCGGTGATCGTGAAGAGGACGCCGAGCACACCGGCGGAGAGGCCATAGCGCAGCTCGAAGAAGAGCGGCAGGAAGCCGATAATTGCCCCCGCGCCGAACGCCTGCAGAGCGTCCGCGCAAAGCAGTTTGCCGAACAGCCGCAGATCGCTCTTCCGGAAGCGCCAGGCGCGGGCGCGCCCCTCAGGCGCGCCGTCCACCGCGCGGATGCCGAGCAGCGGGATCGCCCCGATTGCGGAGATAATCGCCGTCCCGCTCAATGCGATGCGGAGGGGCATCGTCGCGCCCGATGGCTGGTGCAGCAGATGCCCGGCAACGACGGGGATCGTGCCGCCGATCACCGCGCCGAGCGCGCCGAGGCCCATCAGGAGAAAGGAGTTCGCCGCGAAGACGCGCACGCGATCCGCCGGCCCAACCGCGCCGACGAGCAGCGGCGCATTCGTGCTCCAATAGACCGTCGCGAAGAAATTGGCGATCATCACGCCGGGGATGATGACGGCGAGCGACGACGTGAAGGAAATCGCGAGATACGGGAAGGGTGTGAGCAGGGCGGAGAGGATGAAGAGCCGCGCCCGCCCGACCCGATCGGCGAGCAACCCGAGCGGCACCGCGCCGACGAGCGTCGTCACCGCGCCGAGCGCCGTGACGAGGCCGATCGTATCCTGCTTGTAGCCCAGATGATAGAGATAGAGGGGGAAGATGAGCGCGAAGAGCGACATCTGCAACCCCTTCGCCAGCGTGTACGCGAGCAGGACATTCGCCGTGCGCCCAAAGCCGTGCCCGTTCGCCGGTGCGGGAGAGGCGGGTTGCGGAGCCTGCTGCATCGTGGCGACCATCGAAAGACCCTTCCAAATGGCGAAGACAGCACGAACGGGGCGATGCCGCAGGCGGCAATGTATTGAGCCTAGCACACGCCCCTTAATAAAGAAAGTAGTTACTGTTTTTATTTATGCCCCGCATACCTGCTTAAGCGCGGGTATCTATCGCCTCATTCGGATCATGCTATCATTGCGACCATCGGTGGGACGCGGAACAATCGGCGAGGTGAGAACGGATTGAGGAACCCGCTGGAAGCATACGACTTTCCGACGGCGCGTGCCGCGCTGATGACGCACTTCGAACATTGCGCTGCTTGGCTCAACCACGCGGCGCCGCACTCGACGCGTGTGGAGACGAGCGACCCGGAGGCATTGACGCTCCGCGTCGGCACGCGCGCCTACTTCACCTTCCATGAGACGCCGGACGGATCCGCATACGCGTGGTGGTATCCCGCCAGCCCGCGCCCGGTCGGCGATCACGACATCGTCGGCGATCCCGTCCCCGTCGTCCACGAGGCGCTGCTGCAATACATGCGCCGCGCCCGCAGCGAACTAGGCTGAGAGGAAACCGACTGAACCGCAGAGACGCAGAGAACGCAGAGAAACACAGAAGAAAGCGAATTTTGAAATGCATGAACGATACTGTGCCTTACGACCTTTTCATTCTCTTCTTCTTTCCCCCTCTGCGTTCTCTGCGTCTCTGCGGTTCAATTGTTTTCATCTGGAGGATTGGGGATGACGAGACGAGGGGTGGTGGTGAACGCGGGGCGGATGCTGGCGGACCTCGCCGCGCTCGACCGGATCGGGCGGACAGAAGCGGGGCTGTTTCGTGTCGCATGGTCGCCCGCCTATCGCGAGGGGCTGGAATGGCTGCGCGGGCGCTTTGAGGAGGCCGGGCTGGCGGCTGCGGAGGATGCGGCGACGAACATGTGGGGCCGCTGGCAGGTGGGCAGTGGCCCCGCACTCCTGCTTGGCTCGCATATAGACAGCGTACCGAATGGCGGCACATTCGATGGCGCGTTCGGTGTGCTCGCCGCGCTGGAAGTCGTGCGGACACTGCGCGAGGCGGGGATCACGCCGCCCTTCCCGCTCGCCGCCGTCGCCTGGGCGGACGAGGAGGGGGCGCGCTTCGGCACGGGCTTCTTCGGCAGCATGGCCTTCGTCGGCACACCGATTGTGGACGATTATGTCACGATTGCCGGGCCGGGAGCGCGGGAGGCGCTGGCCGCCTCGGGCGTCCAACTGGACGACCTTGCCAGTGTCGCGGCGCAACGGGCGGATGTTGGCGCGTATCTCGAAATGCACATCGAACAGGGGCCGCGCCTCGAAGCG
>JAICJW010000443.1 GCA_025928215.1 Chloroflexia bacterium
AAGGCGGCCCGCGCGCCCTCGCCGCTGCCAAGGAACTCGTGCAGGAACTCCCCGGTATGGCGGAGGGTGAGCAGCGTGCCTACACCGCCGCGCTGATCGCCCACCTCCGCACCAGCCCCGAAGGCCAGGAGGGGTTGCGTGCCTTCCTCGAACGCCGCGCGCCATCATGGAAGGAGTGACGGATGCATACTGAGCGCTGCTTCGGGCCTGCGCTTTCCTGCGATACCTCGGTCGTGGTCGGCACCGCGACGTTCGATGGCGCGGTGATTTTCGCCAAGAACAGCGACCGTGCGGCAAATGAATGCCAGCCACTTTTCCACGCCCCACGCCGGCAGCATCCCGTCGGGGCGACCGCGCGATGCCAGTACATCGCCATCCCGCAAGCGGAAGAGACGTGGGAGGTGATCGGCTCGCGCCCGTACTGGCTGTGGGGTTTCGAGATGGGCGTCAACGAATGGGGCGTCACGATCGGCAACGAGGCGGTGCTCTCGCGCGAGCCGTACGAGAAGGCCGGTCTGATTGGCATGGACCTCGTGCGGCTCGGTCTGGAGCGCGGGCGCACCGCAGTCCTCGCCGTGCGGATCATCGGTACCCTCGTCGAGCGGTACGGGCAGGGCGGTTCATGCGAGGCGAGCGGCTTCCGCACCTACCATAACTCGTTCATCGTCGCGGACCCGACCGGCGCGTGGATCGTGGAGACAATGGGCCGCCGCTGGGTGGCGAGGCGTGTCCAGGAACGGGCGGCGATCTCGAACCTCTACACGATCCGCGACGAATGGGACGCCTGTTCGCCCGGCGCGGTGGAGCACGCGCAAGAGCAGTGCTGGGGCGGTACGCCCTTCGACTTTGCCGCCGCCTATCAAGACCCGGAGGCGGACCTTCGGCCGCGCGTCTGCCGCCTCGACCGTGCCCGCGCCATCCTGAGCGGCTATCGCGCGCCCGTCCGCGTTGAAGCGATGGAGGCGCTTCTGCGCGATCATGGCGAGAGCGACCTCCCGAGCGAACCGCAACCGCTTCCCTCGATCTGCATGCATCTCTCACCCGACCGGACGGGCGAGACCGCCGCCGCGATGGTCTGCCACCTCCGGCCGGATCGGCACCGCGAACTCGCCGTCACCTGCTGGACGGCGTTCGGCTCGCCCTGCCTGAGCATCTTCCGGCCCGTCTATCCCTGCGCCGTGGGACTGCCCGCCATCCTCGACCAGGGCGGCGCGATCTATGACCCGGATGCGCCGTGGTGGGTGTTCGAACGGATGCAGCGGATCGTCGCGGCAGCGCCCGCTCTCGCCCCGCTGGCCCGCGCCCGGCTGCGGGCATTGGAAAATGCCTTCCGCGCCGAAGCGGAGGACGCGGAAGCCGAGGCCGAGCGGTCGCTTGTGCGCGGCGATCACGCGAGCGCCGTCGCCACCCTCCGCGCCCTTGTAGACGCAACGACCGAGCGCGCTATCGCCCTCGCTCGCACGCTCGGTGACGAACTGATCGCACGCGCACGCGACATGGCGATCCCGGCGATGGTTGCGGCATGGCAGCCGCTCAACGATGCCGTGGGTCTCCCGTCGGTCGCGGACGCGATGGCTCCCCGCTAGATGGTGCCCTTGAAGGTGTCGCAGGCGTTCATATTGCCGCTCTTGTAGCCGGTGGAGAACCACTGCTGCCGCTGGGCGGATGAGCCGTGCGTCCAGGATTCCGGGTTGACGTGGCCCTGAAACTCCTTCTGGATGCGGTCATCACCGACCGATGCGGCGGCATTGAGGCCATCCGCGATATTCGCGTCCGTGAGTTGCACGAGATAGCCCGTCTGCGTGGCATGATTCGCCCAGACGCCCGCGTAGCAATCGGCCTGGAGTTCGGTGCGCACCGACGCGCTCTGCGGCCCGCTGCGGTCGGCGGCGGCGCGGTTGAGAATGCCGCCCTGCAAATCCTGCACATGGTGGCCGTACTCATGGGCGATGACATATTCCTGCGCGAACGGGCCGCCTTGCGCGCCAAACTTCGACTGGAGTTCGTCGAAGAAGCCGAGGTCTATATACACCGTCTTGTCATTTGGGCAGTAGAACGGGCCGACATCAGTCGTCGCCGGGCCGCAACCAGTCTGCGTCTGACCGGTGAAGAGCGTTGTCGGTGTGAGTTGGTAGCGCGCCCCGCGTTGCGCGAATTCGTCCGACCAGTATTTCTGCACACTATTGACGGTGCCGACGACGCGGCAATCGGTCGAGTTGTTCGCATCCGCGCCCGTCCGGCAGTTCTGGGCGATGTTGCCCGATCCCGGCGCACCGGCGGGCGCGGTCGCGACCGCCCCGTTGCCGGAGTTGATGGAGGAAAGGGGATTGAAACCGAGCAGCAGCGAGAGAACGAGCAGCACGATCGTGCCCGCCCCGCCGCCAATCGCGATCCCGCCACGACCGAACCCGCCGCCGAAGCCGCCTCCGCCTCCGCCGCGCTCGTCATTCACCTGTGAGCTATCTAACTGGGCATTCGGATCAAACATCGCTCATCCTCCGGGGCCTCTGTGCATCAGTACATACACAGCAACACGCCCGCACCCATCGCGCGGCATCTGCCTCAATGCAAGAATCGTGCACAGCGCCTCGTACCGTATCCGCCTGGGGATCAACAGGGGAGATCGCGCCTTTGCGGTTCAATCGGTTTCTACCCGACCGAGGCGGGTTGCTTGACGGCGAGGGGTTCGAGGGACGGGATGACGCCGAGGCGGTCGAGGACGTCGTCCAGTTCCGCATTGGTGATCTTGTCAATCGAGGGCGAGAAGCCGCGCGTGACATTCGTCGCCAGGGCGCCGCGCCGCCGCAGAACCTCCTTGCGAATCGCCAGCCCGACGACTGCCTGCCCCTCGAACTGGATGAGCGGCAGGTAGCGGTCAAAGATTAGCCCGGCGGCGCGCCTGTCGCCCGTTTCGATGGCGAGGCGGACCGCGCGGAGCACTTCGGGGAAAGCGAAGCCCGTCATCGTGCCGCAGCCGCCGCGCGACATCTCGCCGAGCGCGGAGACGCCACCCAGCCCACCGAAGACCTGCAAATCGGGCCGCGCAGCGAGCAGCCGCGTGATTTTCGGCGGCGTTGGCGGGTCCTCCAGTTTGATCGTCGTCGCGCCACTCGCCTCGGCGGAGCGGAGGATGATGCTGACGGGCATGTTGACGCCGCTGGAAGCGGGGTGATCCTGAATAATGAGCGGCAGGCCGCCCTCTTTCGCGATGCGGGCATAGAAATCGGGCAGGAGATCAATATTACCAAGCAACGTCGGTGGGGAGACCATTACCGCCGATGCGCCCCGGTCGCGCGCCTCCTGCGCGAGCGCGACGACGCCACGCGCGTTGCTCGCGGTGCAGCCAACGGCGATCGGCACGCGATCCGCCGCCGCCTCCCGGACGGCGTCAAGCACCGCGCGCC
>JAICJW010000554.1 GCA_025928215.1 Chloroflexia bacterium
TCAACAAACCATGGGGTCTCCGGGAGTTCGGCTTGAGCACTCCGGATGGGCATCGAATTGTGTGTGGGGAGACGATTTGAATTTTGGCTTTCAGGCGACAGGCTACAGGGTGAGCGATGACGCACAGTCTCAACTCGTGAAGGCAACATCCAAAACAATTTGATGAAACTGATTAAACTGACTACTGACTCCCGACTACTGGCTACTCGTCAGGAGGTGCGTGATGATCGAGCATAGCGACCTGACCACGAAGGTATATCAGTGGTTGAAGGAGCGCATCATGCATCATGCCTTCCTGCCCGGCGACAAACTCGACATCCAGCAACTGGCAGACGATCTCGGCGTGAGCCGCACGCCCGTCAAGGACGCGATCAACCGGCTAACCGCCGAAGGGCTGGTCATCTTGCGCAGTCGGCGCGGCACCTACGTCGCGACGTTAACGCCGGCGGCGCTGCGGGACCTGTTTGAGACGCGCATGATGATCGAGTGTTGGACCGTGCAGCACGCGACCGCGGAGACGATGCGCGCCACCACGCCGGCGATGCGGGCGCTCTTTGACCGCAGCGCCCGCATCATTACCGGCGTGAGCGCGGCGGATTTTGACTACTCCGCGTACTTTGCGCTCGATCTCGATCTCCATGCCCTGCTCGTCGGCCTGACGGGAAACGCCGTGCTGCTCGAGCTACACCACGCCGTGACAGCGCGCATGAGCGCCGGACGCATCTATTATCCCGGCGAGGGTGAAGTGCTGCGGCGGTCGCATGAGGCGCACCGCGAACATGCGGCGATCATCCAGGCGATTGCCGACAGCGACCGCGATGCGTTGCTCGCCGCCGTGCGGGTTCATATCGCGACCTCGATGGAGCATACCGCCTGGTTGCTCGAGCGTGCCGCGCAGGCGAGGCCGGACTGCCATGCCGTTGAGCCGGCATACGTTGGTGGCGGCCTGTAGCCTCCCCGGAAATCAGACCACCACCCGCGTGCATTGGGTGATAGACTGGCCGCCGTGTGCGGTACTTCATGCTTCGATATGGCGTACACGATGGACGGATACGGAAAGGACGAACCCCGATGGCTGACGCGACGCTGCCCCTCGTCTTTGATGGACACAACGATACGCTCCTCGATTTGCCGGGCCGGGAGCCGGGTACGGAGCGCGATTTCTTCACGCGTGGCGCGCGCGGTCATATTGATCTGCCGCGCGCCAAAGAAGGCGGCCTCGGCGGCGGCTTCTTTGCGGTCTTCGTGCCGGGCAAGCGACTCGCCGCGACGACGGACGCCATCTCGACGGACCCCACCACCATCACCAACCCCGCGACGCCCGATCTCGATGAAGCGACCCGCGTGGCGATGCGAATGACCGCCCGCCTCTTTCGGATCGAGGAGCGATCCGAGGGGCAGGTGAAGATCGTGCGCACAGCGGACGAGCTGGCGCAGTGCCTCGCCAGTGGCACCTTCTGCGCGATCCTGCATTTCGAGGGCGCGGAGGCGATTGACGAGGAACTGAACGCGCTGGAGGTCTATTACCGGGCCGGCCTTCGCTCGATTGGGCCGGTCTGGAGCCGCCCGAATATCTTCGCCGAGGGCGTGCCATTCAAGTTCGGCCAGACTCCGGACACCGGCCCCGGCCTGACCGATGCGGGGAAGGCGCTCGTCCGCGCATGCAATCGGCTCGGCGTGATGCTGGACCTCTCGCACCTCAACGAAAAGGGCTTCTGGGACGTCGCCGCGCTCACGGACGCGCCGCTCGTCGCCACGCACTCCAATGCGCATGCGCTCTCCGCCAGCCCGCGCAACCTCACCGATAGGCAACTCGCGGCGATTAAAGAGTCGGATGGCATGGTCGGCGTCAATTACAACGTCGGTTTCCTCACCGCCGACGGCAACAACGACCCCGCAATGCCGCTCGAAACGATGGTGCGCCACTTCGATTATCTGGTGGAGCATCTCGGTATTGACCGCGTCGGCTTCGGCTCCGACTTCGACGGCGCGACGATGCCGCGCGATCTGAGCGATGTATCGAAACTCGGCAATCTCGTCCGTGCCCTCAAGGATCATGGCTACGACGACGCATCGCTCCGCAAACTCGCGCATGAGAACTGGATTCGCGTCCTCCGCAAGACTTGGAAAGGGTAAGTTCGGCGGTGGGTGTTGGCAGAAAGCCAGTAATCGGAAAACGAA
>JAICJW010000001.1 GCA_025928215.1 Chloroflexia bacterium
ACATACGGTTCCTTTTGCCCATCATACGCGAGAGAGAGTGGCCCCCAGAAGTTCGGGACAATCGTATTGCCCGCCTGCCACTGCGCCGCGAAGGCCGGGTCCGCGAAAGCCGTCGCCGCGCTGGCGGGAGCGGCGACCCACGCCGCCATCCCCGCGCCGAAGAGCGCGATGACCACGAGAAAACTCCAGGCGGTATGTCGCCGGAGCCGCCGGGATCGTTCCTGTCCGCGCATAGAGTCCTCCTTCATCCTTCCCAGACGCATGCCTTACTGTACGTACACATTGTCAGTGTAGCACATGCGCTCAGCGGGTACAATGTGTAGGCACGGGGCAATCGCTAGGTGGGTGGCGGCGCGCCGGTAAGGCCGGTGATCGCATGGACGACTTCATCGAGGTAGGCGCGATCCTTGATCTGCGTCGCCATCCGTCGGAGCAGTGCGGTGCAGGCCTCTTCCGCCGTCAGGACGGACGCGAACGGCGCGAACCAGTCGCCGCCCTCAGCGTATCGCTCCGCCGTCGTCGCCTGGACGGCCCACCGATCCGCCGCGCGGCGGACGATGCGATACGCGGATTCCTTCGGTGACCGGGGCGGGATGGTCCAGGAGGTATCTTCACTGAGAATTGTCACGACCATCTGATCTTTCCTTTCCATCGTACACCCCGTTCGGGGAGGCGCGCATCAGCGGGCGGATGCGGTCGGGCCGGTTGGTCGTGATGCCATCCACGCCCCACGCGATCAGTCGCTCGGCATCGTCCGGCCGGTCCACCGTCCAGGCGTAGAGGCCGAAACCCGCGCGATGCAAGGCGGTAACGAGCGGCGGGGTGATGAGGCGGAATTGTAAGTACGCGGCGTCGGCGCGGGCGCGATAGAGGATGTCGGGCAGTATGCGGGGCAGCAAGGGGCGCTGGATGACGAGCGCCGCCCATTCCGGCGCGCCGTGCGGGCCGCGTGGCGGGCTTGACCCCTTCGACAAACCGAGCCGGAGCGCTGGTGCGAGCGCCCGCAACCGCCGCAACTGGTACGACGCGCGCGTGGTGACGACCGTCCGGTGCAGGAGATCGTGCGCGGTGAGCATGCCAACGAGCGCGACCTCCGCCTCAGGCACCTTGAGGTCCACATTGAGCAGCACGCCGCGCTCCCGTACAACGGCGAGCAGATCGGCGAGCGAGAGAAGGTCCGGCACGCGCGCCCGCAGATTCGCCTCCGTCTCCCACGCAATCCGCGCGACCGCACGCCCCTGCCCGACGGTGCCATCATGCGCGAGGACAAGCGCGCGATCCCGCGTCATACGCACATCGCATTCGAGGATATCCGCGCCCATCTCGATGGCGAGCAGAAAGGCCGCGCGGCTGTTCCCGCGCGCGGAAGCGGCCGCGCCGCGATGGCCGGTGAGCAACTGCCCCTCCCACGGCGACGCGGACGGCAGCGGGGGCGGGAGGGCAGCGGGAGGGCGAAGGGGCAATCGCATAACGATATTGTACACTGCCCCCGGCGGTACTGTCCTACGGAAGGCATGGACGATTGGCGACACAAACGATCCTCACTGAGGACGAGGCGCGGGATCTGCTGGCACGGCACGTTCCGCTCGATGAGACATGGGGCGCGCACAGCGTGACTGTGGCGCGGTTGGCGGGGCGGATCGCGGACGCACTCGCCGCCGCTGGAGTGGATGTGGACCCGGTGCTGGCACGGACGGGCGGATTGCTGCACGACCTCGGTCGCAATGTGACACACGACGGCATCCTGCACTGCTGGGAGGGGTATCAGACGCTCCTCGCACGAGGCCAACCCCTGCTCGCACGCTTCTGCGTCGTTCATAGCAGCGGTGGTATGGACGCGGAGGAAGCGGCCTCGGTTGGATGGCCACACACCGACTATCGCCCGCGGACGTGGGAGGAAAAAGTCGTCACCATCGCGGACGGCCTCGCGCATTACGGCGATGTCGTCTTCCTTGCCGATCGCTGCGCCTCGGTGCGGGAGCGGTATCGCGAGCGATCCAGTGCCGCGCGCTACACGCTGATCCTCCGCACCGAAAAGAAAATCCGCGCCCTGATGGCCGAAGTCGAGGCCCTTATCGGCCAGCCGGTCGAGCAGTTGTGCGGCGCGAAACGGCTGCACGACGAAGGGCTGAGGACCGAAGACTGAGGATCGAGCGGGCGCATGCGATGCGCCCCTACATCTCGTCTCGCCCTCCGTCCCGTATCACTCCCCCTCTCCTTTGCCCCCTGGCAAAGGAGAGGGGGCCGGGGGTGAGGTTTCCCCATGCCCGTCGCCCATCTCTTCCTCGCGCCGCACTTCGATGATGTCGCGCTCTCATGCGGTGGAGAGGTCGCGCGATTGGTCGCGGCGGGGGAAGACGTTGTCATTGTAACCGTCTTCGCCGGCGCGCCGCCCGCCGCGATGCTGCTGACGCCCTATGCGGCATGGCACCTCGTCGAGTGGGGTGTGGCGAGCGTCGCGGAGGCGATGGCGGCGCGTCGTATCGAAGATGAAGCGGCGGCTGCCATCCTCGGCGCGGCGGTGCATCTGTTGCCGTTCGTGGATGGCGTCTTTCGCGACGATCGCTATCACTCGTGGGACGAACTCCGCACCCGGCTCGTCCCGGCGGATGCGACCCTGCCGGGGGAGATCGCGGCCGCGCTCATGGCGTCTGGTTCGATCGGGTTGGGAACGGTCGTCACAGGGCCGCTGGCGATTGGCCGTCATGTGGACCATCAGGCGGTCTTCGCGGCGATGCGACTGCTCGCGGCGCGCGGTGTCCGCGTGCGCGGCTATGAAGATTACCCCTATGCGGCAGATGAGGCAGAATACGCGCGGCGTCTGGCGGCCCCCGATCTTGCGGGCGCGACGCCGGAGCGTATCGAAATTGCGCCGTGGCTGGAGACGAAAGTGCGCGCCATCGGCTGCTACACCTCGCAACTCGCCCTGCTCTTCCCCGACACGCCGATGCCGGAAGCCGTCCGCACGTATGGAAACCGCGTCGCCGGTGGCACGGGCATCGCGGAGCGTTTCTGGTGGCTGGACTGGTGATCGAGGATTTTCTATCGCGTCGTTCGATGACGCCAGGTCTGATTCCACTCGTGTAATTCGTTGCCGAAGTTCACGTGCGGTGACAACATCATGCCCCGCCGTACGAAGGAGGGGAGCAATCTTCTGTGAGAGGTTATGATCCAGATGAAAGTGCGCCATGATGGTCTATGCGGCGTCAATCACGCGGTTCGCCGCACGGCGCGCATCAATCACTGTCTGATGCTCATGATAGTACGCAATTGCTGCCTCAACCGCCTCGACAGGGATGTCGAAATCTTCCGCCACGCGCGGAACGTCTCCTGATGCTCCGCTGAGATACCCGATAAGTGCCCAGACGGCCACTCAATAGCCGATCAGCCGTGCCTCATCGAGGCCGGGGCGGTGAGGATTCGGCTCAATAGAGTGCTCGATGAGCGCGTGGGACGTCCGCTTCGTCGTCGCCATATGGAATTCCCTCAGATCACCCGCCGGATTACAGAACGGCAGCGGTGGCTTCGCTGACGCGGATGCGGTAGCAGCAGAGGTGCTCGCCGTCTGTCATGTGATGCTCGCGGGTGACGGAGACGCCGGGCAGGAGCCGCCGGAAGAGATCGAGTTCGGAGACGCACGGTTGCGTGAAGGTGACTGCGACGCTGCTCACTGCACAGTGAAACTCTTTGAGCAGGTAATCGCCCTCCGGCGTCTTCTCCCACGCGGCGAGGTAGCCATTCTTGTCGAGATGCGATTTCAGCGTTTCGAGGCGCGCTTCGAGCGGCTGCCCCTCCATCGCCGCGCTCAACTCCTCCGCCAGCCGGTCGGTGCGCCGCTCGAAGAGGCGGTCCACCGTCTCCTCGCCGCTGAGAATGCGGAGATCGGTGAGCAACTCGACGGTCAGCCGGTCCGACGTATTCGGGAAGAGCCGTTCCGCCGCTTCCGTGAGGTGGAAATGGTTGACGGGGCGACCGACCGGGCGCCGCTCGACGGTGGACGTGATCAGTTCTTCCGCTTCCAACTGCGTTAGATGCTTGCGCACCGCCATGCTCGTGATCTCGAGCATTCCGGCTAGTCCGTTCGCGGTCAATCCGTCCTGCCGCTTGAGCGCTTCGACGATCGTGCGGCGCGTGCTGCCATGTTGTCGGTCCATGCTGTTGCGAGCCCCTTACGGTGCAAGAGTTGCGCGTGTCCATACACGTCTTTGTGTACGCTAAGCATACCATTCTGGGGCCGATTTCGTCAACTTCAGGTTTTTTAAACTGCGGGCTGCTCGTCATGCTCGTTATTGCCCCGGTCGTCGGGTACGATACCCTTCCGCTGCCCGGACGCGGGCGACGGTCGGGAACATACGCCAAAGGGGAAGCGCAATGCGGCTTACAGGCAAAGTGGCGGTCATCACGGGGGCGGCATCGGGGATCGGGCGGGCCACCGCGCGGCTCTTCGCGAGCGAGGGCGCGCGGTTGATGCTCGGCGATCTCGATGAGGTGGGCGTGCGGCAAGCCGCCGACGAATGTATCCAGGCGGGGAGCGAGGCCGATGCGATGCGGACGGATGTCACATCGGGCGACGCGGTGCGGCGGCTCGTAGAGGGCGCGGTCGCGCGGTACGCGAAACTGGACATCATCTTCAACAATGCCGGAATCGGCATGCCGGGTTCGATCCTCGACTGCAGCGAAGAGGACTTCGAGCGCGTCGTCGCGGTCAATCTCAAGGGGGTCTTCCTCGGCTGCAAGTACGCGCTGCCCCACTTCCTGAGTAACCCGTCGGGCGGCGCCATCGTCAATATGTCCTCGAACGGTGGCCTGATCGGGCGCCCCGCCGACCCGCTCTATGTCGCCACCAAGCACGGCGTGATGGGACTGACGAAGTCGCTCGCCCTCGCCTACGCCGACCGGCGGATTCGCGTCAATGCCCTCTGCCCCGGCCCGATTGATACGCCGATGATCTGGCAGGGGATGGACCCCGATATGGATCGCGAGGAGTTTATCCGGCGCGCGGTGGCGGCCTGCCCGACGCCGCGCATGGCCGCCCCCGAAGAGGTGGCGCGCGCCGCGCTCTTTCTGGCCTCCGATGAGGCGAGTTTCGTGAGCGGCGTCGGGCTGGCGGTGGATGGGGCGAAGGCGGCGGGCGTCTTCAACGCGAACCGGTACCGGCTCGACTTCGACCTGCTTGGCTGACCCCTCGTGATGGCGGATGAGGAACGAGAGCATACCGGGAGGAGCGATGCGACTCCTCCCGGTATGCTCCGTGCCCGATGGGGTTCGGGAATCTCCGGTTAGCCGATCTCGCCGAGGGCGGCATCGAGCGCCTCGACGATGCGATCAATCTCCGGTGCGGTGATGACGAGCGGCGGTGAGAGGGTGAGGACGCATTCGAGCCGTGGCACCGTCGCGCTGTTCTTGCCGACGAGCACGCCGCGCTTCTGCGCCCTGGCGATCACGCGGTTGACCTGCTCCGCCGGGAGCGGGTCGGTCGTACCTGGCATGGCGAGTTCGACGCCGACGAGTAACCCCTTACCGCGCACCTCGCCGACAATGTCGCGATGCCCCTGCACGGCGCGCAGCCCGGCGCGCAGGCGGTCGCCCATCGCCGCCGCGTTCGCGACAAGCCCCTCATCCTCGATGATGTTCAGATTCTCCAACCCGACGGCGCAGGCGACGGGATGACCGCCATAGGTGCTCAACTGGTTGAATTGCACATTATCCTTCGGATCGCCGAGGAAGACATCGAAGACCGCATCGGTCACGGCGGTGGCAGCGAGCGGGATATAGGCGCTCGAAATACCTTTCGCCATGGTGATGATGTCCGGCACAATATCCCAGTTCTGGCAGCCGAACATCGTGCCGGTGCGGCCAAAGCCGGTGATCACTTCATCCTGGATGAGCAGGATGCCGTGCCTGTCGCAGATCTGGCGGATCAGCGGCCAGTATTCGTCCGGCGGGACGATCACGCCGCCACCGCCGATCACCGGCTCGCCGATGAAGGCGGCGATGCTCTCCGGGCCCTCGAACTCGATCACCTCTTCCAGTTCCTGTCCGAGCCGGTGCGCTGCCTCGCGCGGCGTCATCCCGGCGAAGAGGCGGAAGGTGTCCGGCGGGCGGACATGGATGAACCCGGGCAGTAACGGCTCGAACCGCGTCTTGCGCGCGTATTGCCCGGTCGCGCTGAGGGCGCCCATCGTCCAGCCGTGGTAGCCACGGTAGCGGGCGATGATTTTCGTCCGGTTCTGGTGCGGATATTTTTGCTGCACGTACTGGCGCGCGATCTTGAGCGCCGTCTCGACCGCCTCCGAGCCGCTGTTGACGAAGACGACGTGATTGACCGTGCCAGGCAGGACGCCGGCGAGGCGGTGCGCCAGTTCGAGCGAGGGCGGGGCGGGGCGAGAGAGGGGCGTGTAGGGCAGCGCGCGCATCTGCCGCGCCGCTGCCTCGACGAGCCGCTCCTGCCCGAAGCCGACGTTGACGCACCAGAGGCCGGCCATCGCGTCGAGGTATTCCTTGCCCGACGCATCCACGACCGTGCTGCCATGCCCCCCGACCATTACGAGCGGCGGCTGCCGGAGCGCGTGCTGCGTGAACGGGCGCCAGAGTTCGTCCAAATCGGCGGTTGCCGCCTCTTCCCGCGTGACCATCTCTCCCTCCTCGCGTCGTGTTCGTCATCCGCTGTTCGCTCCGCGAACGATAGTCTCCCCTGATGAAAGATGCAAGGCGTGGAGAGGCGCTCAGTGAAAAGAGGAGCGGCGCGTGCCGCTCCTCGTACCTGCCGCGTGATTCGCTCGTTGCCCTTAGCCGTCTCCCAACCGGCGAACGAAGTTGACGAGGCCGCCACCGGTCTTTGGCGGCGCGCTGGGCGCGCTTGCCGCGGGCGGTGCTGCCGCCGGAACCGCCGGTGGCGTGGGTGGCGCTGCCGGGGCAGCGGTCGGGGACGCGTTCACATTGACGCGCACGATCTGCCCCATCGGCGGGCCGAAGCCCATATTCGAGACATAGAGCATGCCGTCGGGGCCGAAGGTCATCCCCGTCGGGAAGAAGAGGCCACTGGCGACGGTTTCCCACGAGCCGGACGCGGTCATCCGCACGACCATGCCGGTTCCCGGTACCGGCCCCTGATTCGGCGCGGTACTCATCTCCAGCGCGTACAATCGCCCCTGATTGTCGAAGGCGACGCCGAGGACGGCGGACAGCCCGGTTGCGACGACGCTGACTTGCCCGCTCGGGGTGATCTTGAGGATTTTGGAAGCACCCGTGATCGGGAATGTGCCGAGGTTGCCAACGTAGAAGTTTCCGTCGTGATAGGCAACCGCAGTCGGAACGATGTGCCCCTGGCTGGCGGAGATGTCCACCACGCTGCTGATGTGCCCATCCGTTGTGACCTTGTCCATCTCGCCGTGGTTTGGTTCGACCGCGTAGAGCGCGCCGCCGACATTGACCATGCTGTACCAGGTGCCATCCGGCTCGAAGTCATGCGCCTCCGGTTTGGCGACCGGGTGGGCCTTCTCGAAGGCGCCCAGATCGCCGAGGGAGGTGTACGTCCCGTCGGCGTTGACCTTGATGATTGTATTCGGGGTGCTGGGGTTGCCGTGCGAGCAGCCGCCGCCCGTAACCAACCCGTACAGCGTTGTGCCGACAAACTCGACATCCCCAACGCCGATCATCGCGCTCTCCGCTCCTCGTGCGTCGCGCGCGGAGGGCAAATTGTCCACGACCGTTGTGCGGTTGCCCTTCGCGTCAATCTTCGAGATACGGGCAGTCTTGCCGCCCATGTATGGGCCGATCGGGGCGGGAACCTGGTCGCACTGCCCGACCGTCGTGTTCGTGCCGTTCAGTCCACCCTCGGCGACATAGAGCATACCGTCAGGGCCGAATCGAAGGCCACGCGGGCTTTCGACGCCGGTCGCGAAGACCGAAACATTCGCGGATGGTGGGGGCGGTGGTCCTCCGGGAGCACCACCGGGCGGGCCGGGTGGTGCTTGTGCCGCGACACTGCCGAGCGAGAGACACAATGCGAGGATCGTCGCGGCTGTGGACGCGATCCGCGTACCATGCCGGTGCCGCGGGAAGATAGAGGCCCATCCGTTGCTCATCATCATTCCCTCTCCTCCTGAAGACGAATACCCGAAAGCCGTTCGAGAACCCCCTTCCCCGGTGATGGCGACACCGCCTGCCAATCCCGAATGAATAGGTTGCCGGATTGCGATAGCTGGCGAAGATGTGAATGGTATAGGGAGTAACGTCATTCTACGGCTTTCCCATGCGATGTCAACCCGTACGAAACTCGTACGGGTCGCGCGGGGGATTGAACACAACGTGGCACAAACCCGGACGGATCGCGCGGAAGTGCGGAAGAATGAGCGAAGGGTGGCGGATTCGTGGCGGTCGCCCTCGTCACGAAGGTGGCGATGCTTCCCCGGCTGATCGCGACGCGGGTCGGCGGTTTCCTGGCGGAAGAGGTAGATCGGCCGCCGCTCGTGATTGGCCCGCGGATCGTGCAGGATACCGGCGCGCTGGCGCTCGGTGCGGTTGCCGGGGATGGGCACTCCGCTCGGGCTAGATGCGCGCGGGTTCTCTCGCGGAACGATCCGCGACGCTCCGCACCGCATCAAGCAGCCGCTCGGCGGTGAAGGGAGCGGGAAGCGGTAGGACATCCGGCTCGTCCTCGACCTTCTCGCGCTCGTCAGCATCGGGGTTCGCGCTGTAGAGAATCACGGGCAGTTCGGGCCGGTAGGGCGCGGCCCGCAAGGAATCCATCACGAGTGGCGTATGCACGTCGAAGGCATCGTCGTCCGCACCGAGCAGGATGATCCAGGGGCGGATCGTCGGCGCTTCGATGAGGAAGGTCGCGCGGGAGCGGAAACCGCGCACCGTATAGCCCTCTCCGGTGAGCGTCTCGACAACAAAGTCGTGGACCGCCGCGCGCCCGTCTACAACCGCGACCGTCTTCGTTTCCATTGGTTTCCCCATTTCTCCACCACAATGCTACCCGGATGACCGGGCACATACATGCCGCGTTGATGCCCGAACGCGGTGCAATGATAGCACGCACTGCGGTCAGATTTTGAAGATTGCGCGCATCGCGACGCGCCAGCCGGGCAATGCCGGCTCCGCGTCCGCCATGTCATCCATACCGAAGCGTATCGGTATCTCCGGTTGATCCGCACGAGAGGAAGCGATCATCCGGTTCACCGGGTCCACATCCCAGACGACGAGCGTGCCCGCCGCGTAGGCGCGGTCAGCGGCAGGGCCATAATCGTATTCCGATCGCACTTCGGCGGCGAAGATGGGCGCGCCCTCGATGAAGCGCATGCGATCGTCCGGGGCATGCAAGGCGTACGATGCATCCGGGCTGAAGGATTTGCGGTGGGGCAGATTGACGAGGTACCCCGTGTTATCGCTCAAGGCATAGCCGGAACCCATCACTTCCTCATATGCCGCGAGGAAACGATAGATCTAACCCGCGACCCGACTGGGAGCAAACCCGGTGAGTGACATATGCACCAACTCTCCATTGACGAGTTCATACGTGCCATTGTCCCTCGGGGCTTTATAGAGGTCTTCGATTGTCGCTTCGGTACGTGTCACCATGGCGTACTCCTCGGTGCGGGCCTTTCCATGCACGGTATAGCGGGAATGCTACGACACTCCACCGCTGGCGAGGGCGCGGACTTTGAGAACGCCATAGAGGATGGAGAAGGTCGGCGTCGGGACGCCGAGCGCCGCGCCACGCCGGACGACGGCGCCTGTCAGTTGCTCCAACTCGACGCGGTTGCCACGCTCGTAATCAATGGACATCGAGGTCTTTTGCTCGTAGAGGAACCGCCAGACGACGCCGAGTGCCGTCTCCTCGGCATCGGCGGGGAGGGCGACGCCGCTCGCCCTCCCGACCGCGACGCATTCCGCGATCAGCGCCCGGTAGAGCCTGTCTCCTTCCGGCGTCTCGCGGATCGGGCCGCAGGGCATCATACAGACGCTCGTCATCGTCGCGTGCGGCGCTTGCATAACGAACTTTTGCCAGACGGCGACGCGCGCGTCCCGCGCGACTTCAACTTCGATACCCGCCGCCCGCAACGCTGCCGCGACCTGTTCCACGCGGGGCGTTGGCCCGCCGGAAAACTCGCCAAAGACGACGCGGCGCAGCGTGCCCATCTGTTCGATCACGCCCGGCTCGGCGAGCGTCGAGCGGATGAAAGTCGTCCCGGCGAGGACATGCTCCGGGCCGAGGATCGCCGCCAGTTGCTCGGCACTATCCACGCCGTTGAGCACCGTCAGCACCGCCGTTTCCGGGCCGATGACGGGGCGGAGCGCGGTCGCGGCGACCTCGGCGTCGTACCCCTTGACGGTAAAGAGGATCAAATCGAAATCGCCCGCCGCCTCATCCGGCGCGGCGACCGCAGCGACAGACGGGAAGCGGTATGTTTGCTCGTCGGTGCACACTTCCAGCCCGCGCTCGCGCATCGCCGCCAGATGCGCTCCGCGTGCGACGAAGGTCACATCATGCCCCTGATGCGCAAGCATGCCGCCAAAATACCCGCCCAGCCCGCCGGAACCCATCACCAGCACGCGCATTGTTCCCCTCCACCACAATCGTTCGTCCCGCCCGTTCCGCGGTTCTGATCTCGCAGTGTACGGTGGGCGGTGCGGCTTTCATAGCCCCGGATAGTCCCGATCCCCGGCTCCTCTCCCGCTTGCGGGCGGCGTACCCCGCCGCACCAGCGCGCGCAGACGGCGGAGGGTGACATTCCAGTGGCGGGAGACGGTGCGCGGCGTCAGGCTGAGGCGGGCGGCGATGTCGCGCGTTTCCAACCCCTCGCGGATGCGTAAGAGGAAAATTTCGCGCTCCTGATCGGGGAGGCGGGCTACGAAGGCCGGGAAATCCACGCCGTATTCGTGCCAGGCAATAGGCGCGTAGGCGCGCGGCGGCGCGGCAACCAGCCGTTCCGCGCGTGCGCCGAAATCCGTCGTCGTGGCGGGTCGGCGGCGTTCATACGCGCGTAGGAGCGAGTGCAGCCGCCAGCGGAACATGCCGAAGAGGTAGGTCGCGAAGCCAGCTCCGGTCGTGTCCGGCCCGGACCACGTCGCCACGAGCGCGGCGAAGATCGGAAATGCCTCCTGCACCGCGTCGTCGTGCTCCAACATCGGGAAGGCCCACGCTGTCCGGTGGGCCATCTGCGCGAGGCGCGGTCCGACGGCCAGCCAGAGGGTGTCCCGCGCGGCCCGGTCACCTGTCCGTGCCGCCTGCGCCAACTGGCCGAGCCAGATGTCCTCATCTTCGCGCACATGCCAGGGCCGCGCCGCTCGTGGTACACGCTCGGTCATTCGGCATCGGGCGGCGGGGAGTCGCGCCACCCTCCAGTAAGCAGCGCGAGCGCGGGGCGGAGCGCGTTTTTGCCGTGCCGGGCGCGCACGGCGTCGAGCGCGTCGTTGATCCGGTAGAGCCGTTCGGGGCGGTCGCTGAGAAGCGTCAATTGCGCGCCGCCCGCGCCCAATCCGGCGGCGCGCACGCCGATCAGCCGCACCGGGCCGTAGCCGAGCCGCGCCAGGCATGGATCGAACAATCGCCACGCCGCGTCCAGCAGCACCTGCTGGGCATTCGTCGCGGGGGAGATCGTCGTTTGCATCCCCACGGAGCGGAAATGCCCATCCCGCAGCCGCAGGGCGACGATGCGTGCAGACCGGTCATACGCGCGCAGTTCCGCCGCTGTCTCATCGCAGAGGATGGCGAGGGTCGCCCGGAGGAGCAGCCGGTCCCGCGTGTTCTCGCGGAGCGTATGCTCGTGGCCGACGGATTTCATCACATGGCCGACGACGAGCGGCGTATCGTCCTCCCCGCGTGCGCGGCGGGCGAGGGCGGGGCCGGGATCGCCGAATAGCGCGCGCAATTGCTCGTCCGGCACCCGCGCCAGTTCGCCGAGCGTCCGGACGGCGATAGCGTGCAGCGCGCGTTCGGTCGCCGGGCCGATGCCCGGCATCGCAGCGACGGGCAGCGGCGCGAGGAAAGCCGCCTCCTTGCCGGGTGGAATAGCGCGGAAGCCGTCCGGCTTCGCCGTCTTTGCGGCGATCTTCGCCGTCGTCCGCCCCGTCGCGAGGCCGATGGAGACGATCAGCGATAGCTCCTCCCGCACGCGGCGGCGGATATTGAGCGCGATCAGTTCGGGCAGGCCGCTCACCCGCTCCATGCCGGTGACATCAACCGCCGCCTCGTCCGGCCCCGTCATCTGGACGAGCGGGCTGTAGGAGAGCAAAATGGCGCGGAAGCGGCGGGCGAGATCGCCGTAGTACGCGCCGTCCACCGGCAGAAAGATAGCGTGCGAGCAGCGCCGCGCCGCCTCCGCGATGGACATGCCGGAGCGGATGCCGTACACCCGCGCCGGGTACGACGCGGCGCAAACGACGCCCCGCCCACCCTTCCGTCCGCCGACGATCACCGGTAGCCCGGCTAATGTGGGGCGGCGCGCGATCTCGGCGGTGGCGAAGAAGGCGTCGAGATCGGCATGCAGGATGGCGCGCGGCCATAGTGCCCCCGGCTGCGGCGCGGGTGCTTTGGGCGGCGGGCCGTCCTGGTCTACGATCTGCGGGAGCGGGCCACGAAACGAGAGCGCGAGTACGGTCATCGGGTTTTCCTCCTCATACGTGCGAACAGCGCGCGGACGACGCCGGTGCGCTGTCGGAGAGACAGGGAACACCCCAAAGACTAGAACAAGCGTTCTGAATATAGGCTCGTTTGACGGGCAAAGTCAAGGTGCATATCCCGCCGAAGGGCGGCGGGAGTAATAAGGAAAAAGTCCAAAGTAACAAGGGATGACGGCTCCGTTGCTTTCCTTGTTACTTTGGACTTTTTCCTTTCGACTTTCTCCCCACCCCTCGACAGGTGTACGTTCACTGTGTATAATCCGCACATCCGGTGGCGGGAGCCGGGTTCGGCAATCAATGCGGCGGGGAGTGAAGTAGGGATGGCGACGATGCAGCCCATGCAGGGGAGCAGAGTGTGGCAGGCAGTCCTCGAGGACTTGCAGGGGCGCACGCCGCGCGGTTCGTATGAGACATTCCTGCGCGGCACGGAGATCGCGGCCTTCGATGCCGACGATGCCCGCCTGACGGTCGCTGCGCCGAACACGTTTGTCCGCGAGCAACTGGAAAAGCGGTTCCACGGGACGATTGTCCGCTCGCTCAGGGGCATTCTCGGCTACGAAGTCGCGGTGGACTTCACCATCGTCGGGCGCCCGGCGAATGAGGATGCGATGCCGGGCCGCAAGACGCGCGCGGACGATCACGGCGGCGACATCCCGGCCATCGCGCCGTCGCCGAAAGCGCCCGCTTTCCGGGAGTATCAGCAGCCGGAACTCGCCCCGACGCCCGCGCATGGCCTCAATCCACGCTATACCTTCGAGCATCTGATCGTGAGCGGTTTCAATCGCATGGCGGCAGCGGGCGCGAAATCCGTCGCCGATACTCCCGGTCGTTCCTACAATCCGCTTTTTATCTATGGCGGTGTGGGGCTTGGCAAGACGCACATTCTCCACGCCATCGGCCACTATGCGATGGAGCACACCCCCGGTTGCCGCGTCCTGTACGTCTCCTCCGAGACCTTCACGAACGAAATGATCAACGCGATTCGGGAGAACCGCAACGAGGAATTCCGCACGCGCTACCGCACGATTGACATTCTCCTCATTGACGACATCCAGTTCATCGCGGGCAAGGAGAGCACGCAGGAGGAGTTTTTCCACACCTTCAACGCGCTCGTGCTGGCGGGCAAGCAGATCGTGATGACGAGTGACCGGCACCCGAAGGTAATCGTCACGCTCGATGACCGGCTGCGTTCGCGCTTTGAGGGTGGCCTGACGACCGATGTGCAGACTCCGGACCTCGAATCGCGCATGGCAATCCTCCGCCAGCGGGGCGAGGAGGCCGGCGTCCATGTGCCGACTGAGGTGGTGGATTACATCGCGCACAAGATTCAGTCGAACGTCCGCGAATTGGAGGGCGCGCTGAACCGGATCGTCATGACGGCGCGGATGAACGGCGTCGCGGTGACGATGGATGTGGCGACGCAGGCACTCAACGATGTGGCGCTGAATAACCGCCGCCGCCAGATCACGCCCGCGCGGATCGTCGAGATGGTGGCGAAGTTCTACAATTGCTCGGAGAAAGAGATGCGGGGCCGGGGCCGCGCGAAGGACATCGTCGTGCCCCGTCAGGTGGCGATGTACATCATGCGGCACGAGACGGACCGCTCGCTTGCGGACATCGGTACGGAACTCGGTGGCCGTGACCACACGACCGTCATCCACGGCACCGAGAAAGTCGAGAAAGAGATCGAGCGGGGCAGCGGCCAGCTCCGCCAGGAAGTCCTCACCATCCGCGAGATGCTCTACGCGGACTGAGGGTGGGATTTTGAACCGCCAAGGCGCCAGGATCGCCGAGGAAAAAAGGGGCGGAAATCGGGTGACGAGCGTTCGGCGCGCCTTCTCCCTCCTCTTTCCGGTCTCGGCGATTCACCTCCTTGTTGTCCATCATCGCTGCACGGTAACGAGCGGATCGGCGTGGCGGTGGATGAGTTTCCAGTCCGTGCCCTCGCGGCGGAAGATTTCGGTGACGCGGAGCGCCTTCGGGGCGAACTGCTCCTCGCCGGCCGGGCGGACGTCGCCGCGCTCAATGGCGACGGTGTAGGCCATCGCCGCTGTGACGTGGCAGGCGATGATCTCGGATCGCACGGCGCCTTCCGCGTTCCGCGCGGACGCCCACGTATAGCGATCTTCGACCGCCTCCCAGCCCTGCTCGGAGCCTCCATAGCCGCCGAACATCGTAATCTCCTCGGTGTGCGTGGCCTGCGCTTTCCACGGCTCGGCGTCGCCGTTGAAGAAGGCGGTGGTCGCCTCCTGCCGGCGAGCGAGGAACTCATGAAACTCTTTTTCGATCGTGTATGTCGTCATCGGTGTAACCCCTCTCTCTCATGGTGGCGGTGAGGAGAAAATGTACGTGGGCGCCCTATCACGAATGGTATACTAGGCGATGATCGAGCGATGCAGCTCTCGCCGTGTGGTGTCAGGAGAGGGATGAGTACGCGGCAGACAGCACTAATCGCGGATGTGGGAATCGCGCTCAATGCGACCGATCCCCTCCCGGTAATGCTGCAAACATGCACCGAGGCAGTCGTCCGCCACCTCGATGCCGCATTCGCACGCATCTGGGTGCTGAATGCTGCCGAGAATGTGTTGGAATTACGCGCCAGCGCCGGCCGTTACACGCATCTTGACGGCGCGCATAGCCGCGTGCCGGTCGGCGCGCTGAAGATCGGGCTGATCGCTCAGGAGCGCCGGCCCCATCTGACGAACGATGTCCCCAATGACCCGCGTGTCAGCGATCCGGACTGGGCGAGGCGCGAGGAGATGGTCGCGTTCGCGGGCTATCCGCTGACCGTCGGAAACCGGCTCGTTGGTGTTCTGGCGATGTTCGCGCACCAACCCCTCGGAGAAGAGACGCTCGCGATACTCGCCTCGGTCGCGCGGATGATCGCGACGGGAATCGCGCGCAAGCAGGCGGAGGAGCGACAACAGGAAGAGATCCAGATCGCCGAGACGCTCCATCATGTCGGGATGGCCCTCGCCTCGGAGCGCGACCTGCAATCGCTCGTCCAAATCGTCACCGACGCGGCCACCGAGATCGTGCGCGCGCAGTTCGGCGCGTTTTTCTATAATATCCTGAATGATCTGGGCGAATCATACATGCTGGATACGATCTCCGGTGTGCCGCGTGAGGCGTTCGCGGACTTCCCGATGCCGCGCAACACGGCGATCTTCAACCCAACCTTCGTTGGCGAGGGAATCATTCGCCTGGCCGATGTCACGCAGGATCCGCGCTTCGGGCAGAACGCGCCCTACTTTGGTATGCCGGAAGGGCACCTGCCGGTGCGCAGTTACCTCGCCGCCCCGGTGATCTCTCGTACTGGTGAGGTGCTGGGCGGGCTTTTCTTCGGCCACAATGAACCGGGTGTCTTTACCGAGCGTGCGGAACGGATCCTCGCGGGAATCGCCGCGCAGGCGGCGATCGCGATGGATAACACCAAGCTCATCCGCGATGCGCGAGCGGCGGAGACGCGCTTTCGCAGCCTGTTTGAAAGCGTTCCCGATGCGATCTTCGTCGCGGACGCCACCGGCCGCTATCTCGATGCCAACCCCGCCGCGACCACCCTCCTCGGCTACACGCGGGAGGAATTCCTGCGGCGTACGGTGATGGACATCTCCGTCAATGATCGGGGAGCCGCTGAAGCGTACGATCTGATGCGGCAGGCGGGTGTGTGGCGCGGCGAGCATGAGTTGCGGCATAAGAATGGCACACTTGTCCCGACCGAGGCGCAGGCGACCGCCGTCGTGCTGCCGACAGAAACGGTCTATCTGTCGGTCGTGCGGGATATTTCCGAGCGCCGGGCGGCGGAGCGCATGCAGCAGGATTTCATCGCCATGGTCGCCCACGATCTCAAGAACCCTCTGACGACGCTGAAGGGAAATGCCCAACTGATGCAGCGGCGCAACAGTTTCAGCGAGCGGGGAACCGCGACGATCGTCGCGCAAGCAAACCGCCTGGAGCGCCTGATTGACGACCTGCGCGATGTCGCACGCCTCGATGCGCGGGTGATCGCTCTTGAGCGCGCGCCTGTTGACCTCACCGCGCTCGTCCGTCAACGCGCGGAGGAGGCGCAAACGCTGACCCGCATCCACGATGTGCGAGTGGAGATGCCGGATACGCCGGTGATCGGCGATTGGGACGAGGACCGGCTGGAGCAGGTGATTGACAACCTACTGATGAACGCGATTAAGTATGCGCCGAACGGTGGGGAAATCCAGGTGCGTGTCGAGGATCGCGGCGCGGCGGCGCGCGTTTCGATCCGCGATTACGGCATCGGTGTCTCGTCCGAAACGCGTGAGCGATTGTTCGAGCGGTTCTACCGCGCCGCAAGCGGCATCGCGACGGACAAGAAGGGCCTCGGCCTCGGCCTGTACATCAGCAAGGCGCTGGTCGAGGCACACGGCGGGCAGATCGGCGTCGAATCATCGCCCGGCGAGGGAAGTACATTCTTCTTCACCCTGCCGTATCTGGTGGATGAAGCGGTCGCGCGGGCCAGCGCGGAGGGTTTGCCGCATGAGTGATGGCCGGGAGCAGAGGAGACCGCCGCGATGTCGCATCAACCGATACCGATAGAGAAAGGCCGAGCGGCTGACCCGAACGTGGTGCGCTCGCCCCTGTTCTTGCTTGTCTTAAGCCTCTGCTTTGTGATGGGCTTCACCTACCTCGGGCAGGAAGTCCACGAAACGGCCACGACCACGACCGATCAGCGTCTGCTCCGCCGCGTTGCCGACACGACCCGGCGATGGCCGCTCGCCCTGTCGGAAACCGTCTCCCTGTTCGGTACCGCGCCAATGGTCGTCGTCATCACAGCGGTCGTCGGTGCCTCGATCGCGCGGCATGGGCGCTGGTTCGATATCGCGCTGCTGATCGCGGCGATGATCGGCGCGGTTCTCCTGTCGCCATTGACGAAACATCTCATCAGCCGGGCGCGCCCGACCGCGTTCTTCCGTACGTCCGCGACCGGCTACAGTTTTCCGAGTGGCCACACGCTGAATGCCACCTGCCTTGCTCTGGCGCTCGGGTTTATCCTCTGGCGGTTTCCCTGGCATCGCACGCTGAAGATCGTCTGGACGCTCGCGCTCGTCGCCTACGCGGCCTGCGTGGGCGCGAGCCGGATCGTCCTTGGAGTGCATTACCCAACTGATGTGCTCGGTGGCTTCCTCCTCGGTGCGGCGTGGACGACACTGCTAATGACGGTCGTCCTCGGCGCGGAGCGGTGGCGGGCGGCGCGGCAGGAAGGTAGTGGAGGCGGGCTTTAGAGCCTGCTTGAGAACCTCACCCCCTGACCCCTCTTATCTGCCCAGAGGGCACCCGCGATGCAGAGGGGAGCCAGCGAGTTTTGAAACCGGCTCTTCGCCTGCCTCTCTGTAGCAGGCTAAAGTCCGCCTCCACCAGATGAACCGAATCGCTCGCAGTACGCGGTCGGGGCGAAGACGCGAAGCGCCTTCGGGGCCACAGTGACCTCGACCGGTGTCTCGCCGCCATGCTCGCCGTCCACCGTGATCTGTTGTGACGGCTCGGTACGGATCGTCAGCCGCGTCGTTTCGAAGTAGTTGTTACGCGGGTCGGTCGCGTGCCTTCCGCGCGCCACGGACCATGCGCCGCGAATCAGCTGGTAGCGCGACCGCCCCTCTAATGTGAAGACGACCAATGTTCCGTCGCTAATTGACGCATCCGGCCCCGCCTTGATGTGCTCGCCGACGTACGTTCCGTTCGCGACGACCAGTTGATGCGTCGCGACATCGCAGACTTTCTCGATGGCTTCGATGTGGACCTTGAAGTTCTGATGGCGCGGGAGGACTTTGAGCGCGGCGACTCCGTACGCGAAAAAGCCGAGGGTGCGCTTGAGCCGCCGCGTCGCCGCGCGCGAGACCTCGTCCGATACGCCCATGCTCAGCGTGTTGATAAAGTACCGCCCGTTCGCGCAGCCCAGATCAATCCGGGCGATCTGCCCCGCCGCGATCACGCGCGCCGCCCCGCCCAGATCGAGCGGGATTTCGAGCGTGCGCGCGAGATCATTGCCTGTTCCCAGGGGGAGCACACCGAGGGTGATGCGCTGATTCGCGAACGCTTCCATCACGCCGGAGAGCGTCCCATCGCCCCCACCGACGATGATCCGCTCGCAGCCCGCCGCGATGGCGCGCTGGATCGCGGGGAGGAGCGTATCGGGATCGTCAACCGCGACCGTCTGACCGAGCGTGAGCCCCGCATCTTTCAGTGACGCGATCGCTTGCGCGAATTGCTTCGCGCCGCGCCGCGCGTGGGTATTGACGAAGAGCGCGGCAGGAGCATCCGCAGGCTCGACCCGTGACAGAGAACCGGCGCTCGTGGAGTGTATCGCATCAGTCACACCGTCGCTCCTTGCCCTTCATTGGTTTCGCCCATCCCGTACGTGCCTGCAACATCCGGCGCATCGTGGCATACGAACGGTTATCCCGCAAGGCGAGCCGTTGTAGAATACGAGCCGATGCAGCGAGAAGCCTCGTCGCGACATGGGGCGCACATCCCGGTCGCAGCGGCGACGGGCTTGCGGTCGCGCCCGATGCGCGGTAGCATCCGGCCATCTTCCGTGAATCGATGGCATTCGACCGCAGGTACACCCCTCATCGGGGCGTGTCGGCGGCGATGAAGCGAATGGGGTGCGCGATGACCGCAGGAACACCGAATACCCATGCCTCCTCGACAGGACAGACGTTCACGGACGCCGCCTGGCTCGACGACCACTTCGAGGCGAGCCGCCCGGAGTACGAGGCCCAGCTGCGCGCCGTCGGCATCCGGCCCGGCTGGCGCGTCCTCGACGCCGCCTGCGGCTCCGGTCCCTTCCTCCCCTGGCTCGCCGCATTGGTCGGCCCGGCCGGTCACCTCGCCGCGCTCGACCTCGCGCCCGACAATGTCGCGGTCGTGGAGCGGCGGGTGGCCATGTCTGCGCTGCCTTGTCCGGTGGAGGCGCGCGCGGGCACGGTCCTCGCCCTGCCGTACGCGGACGACAGCTTCGACGCGGTCTGGTTCGCCAACACCTCGCAGTACCTGAGCGACGCGGAGCTGGCGACGGCGCTGGCGGAGTTCCGCCGGGTGGTGCGGCCGGGCGGGCTGGTGGCGGTCAAGGATGCCGATCTCGCCTACCACTCCATCGCACCCGCGCCGCGCGGGTTGGTCCTGCGGCTTGTCGAGGAAGGGGCGCGGCGCGGCTCGGGGCAATCCGCGGGGACGCTGCGCACCCCGCTGCTCGGCGGCTGGCTCCGGCGGGCGGGGCTGGTGGAGGTGTGGCGGCGCGCGACGCTGATCGAGCGCGCCCCGCCCCTGGACGCGACGACGCGCCGATTCTGGCGGGGCAGCCTGACCTTCTTCGCCTCGGTCTCCGCGGGGTGGGACCTGCCCGAGGCGGACCGGGAGGCGTGGGAGGGGCTGCGCGACCCGGACACGCTCGACCGCTTCCTGGACGACCCCGACACGTGCCTGATCGAGGGGAACGTGCTGGCGGTGGGCCGGGTGCCGGCTAGGGAGAATGGTTGAGACTCCCTCACGCGTCACGCGGCGTACATTCCGCCGAGCACAGAGAAGGGTCCGATAAAAAACCGTCAAAACTATGACCGGAATGTGTATCCTATGTCGTGACGAGGTTTGATGCAGCGACGGGGAGCGGATGAGAAACGGGGGCGTGCGTGGAGGAGCGGGAAATCACCTTCGGGCAGCGGGTAGCGGCGCTGGCGGCAGAGCATCCGGAGAAGCCGGCGATCATCTTCCTCCCGCGGGAGGGCGCGGAGCGGATTGTCACCTGGCGTGAGCTGGACCGGGAGACGAACCGGATCGCACGGCTGCTGGCGGAACGCGGCGTCGGTGCCGGTTCAACCGTCGTCGTCGGCGTCTGGAATTCGCCGGAACATCTGATGGTGACTGCCGCCGCCTGGAAACGGGGCGCGCTGATGCTGCCGCTGCGCGCGATCCTGCCCGCCCGCGAGCGCGACGGTATCCTCGATCTCGCCCGGCCCGCGCTCGTCTTTGCCGACTGGGAGGAGGTGCCATATCCCGTCCTCCGTCCGGCGGAACTGTCGCTTGCCACGGCGTACGACGACGCGCCCTTGCCGGACGACCCGCCCCATCCCGGCAAGGCGATTGCCTCCGGTGGCTCGACCGGGCGCTCGAAGATTGTTGTGGATCGCACCGCACATCCGGTGCGCTATGGCACGCGGGCGTCGCGACTCGGTGCGGCGCATGGGCAGGTGCAACTGCTCTGCGCGCCGCTCTACCATAACTCGCCCTTCCTCAGCGCCTACGGCGGCCTGGCGGACGACCACACGCTGGTATTGATGGAGCGCTTTGACGCGGCGCGGGCGGTGGCTGCGATTGAGCGGCACCGCGTCAACTACGCCTACATGCCGCCGATCATCATGCGCCGGATCATCATGCTGCCCGGCGTGCGGGAGCGCGATTTCTCCAGCATTGAGGCGATCCAGTCGTCCGCGGCTCCGTGCCCGCCGTGGCTGAAGCGAGCGTGGATTGATTTGATCGGCGCGGAGAAGGTCCACGAGGTCTACGGCTCGACCGAGGGGATCGGCGCGACGATGATCCGTGGCGACGAATGGCTCCGGCATCCGGGTAGCGTTGGCCGCCCCGTCTCCTGCGACCTGCGCATCCTCGATGAGCAGGGGAACGACCTCCCGCCCGGCGAGGTGGGGGAGATCTACACGCGCCCCCTCGCGACCGATGGCCCCACCTTCACCTACGTTGGTGGGGCACACATGAACGCGACGCCCGACGGCTTCTACAGCGTCGGCGACCTCGGCTGGGTGGACGCGGCGGGCTACCTCTTCATTGCCGACCGGCGCGTGGACCTGATTATCAGCGGCGGGGCGAATGTCTATCCCGCCGAAGTGGAGGCGGCGCTGCACGACCACCCGGCGCTCGCCGATCTCGCCGTTATCGGCGTGCCGGACGAGGAGTGGGGGCGGCGCGTCCACGCCATTATCCAGCCTGCCGATCCCGCGAACCCACCGCCGGTGGCCGATCTGGACGCCTGGGCACGCGCGCGGATCACCTCGTACAAAGTGCCGAAGACGTATGAGATCGTGGAGGAACTGCCACGCAACGAGGCGGGCAAAATCCGCCGCTCCGCCCTCGTCGCCGAGCGCGCCTCGGGCTGGAACCCGGCGATGCTCACCGCACGCGGCGAGCCGCTGGCCGCCCCCTCAGCGGCACCCACTCCCTGATCGCCCCTTACATCCTCGCCGCACGGATCGTGCGATCAGTAGTGCTCGGGCGCGGCACGACATCACGGCATTCCGAATGGAGGCAACCATGCAGCGCATGCCGCCCCGCATCCGCCCGCTCATACTCATCCTCGCGCTCGCCGTCGCCGCGCTCATGCCGCTCGGGATTGCGGGGTATGACTGGCCGGCCTTCGGCGGCGCGCGCACCGTGGGCACCAATGACCAGGAGACGCTGCTGACACCGGCGAACGTCGGCGGCCTGCACCGCCTCTTCCAGGTGCCGCTCCCGGCGATTGCGGACGGCGCACCCGTCATGCTCGGTGGGGTCGCAACCCCGGCAGGGACGAAAGACCTCCTTTTCGTCACGACGCGCGCCGGGCAGATCGTCGCGCTCGATGCCCATGATGGGACGCAAATCTGGCAACATGCCGATGGCCCCGGCGATTGCCATATCAACGGCGGCGCGGCTGCGTGCTACACGACCTCCTCCCCCGCCATTGACCCGAACAAGCAGTTTGTCTATAGCTACGGGCTGGATGGCTACGTCCACAAGTACGCCGTGGGCGACGGCACCGAGCGCAGCGATGGCGGCTGGCCTGAACTCGCCACGCGCAAAGGGTCGGACGAGAAAGGCTCCTCGGCGCTCGCCATCGCCACGGCAACGGATGGCACGAGCTACCTCTATGCCGCGCATGCGGGCTATCCCGGCGACCGCGGCGACTATCAAGGGCACCTGACGACGATTAACCTCGCGGACGGCTCGCAGCATGTCTTCAATGCCGCATGCAGCGATCAGGCAGATGTCCATTTCTTCCCCAGCGGGCAGGGTGGGCAAGGGCCGGACTGCGACGCCGTGCAGACGGCGATCTGGGTGCGGCAGGGCGTCGTTTACGACGCAGACACGGACAAAATCTACACCGTAACCGGCAATGGCCTATATGACGGCGCGCACAACTGGGGCGAGTCCGTCATTGCCCTCAACCCGGACGGCACCGGCGAGAACGGCGGCCCGCTCGACGCCTACACGCCGCCCAACTTCGCGGCGCTGACGAGCCGGGACGCCGACCTCGGCAGCACCGCCCCGGTGATCCTCCCGCCGCTGCCGAACAGCGCGATCGCGCACCTCGCCGTACAGGGTGGCAAGGATGCCAAGTTGCGCCTGCTCAACCTCGATGACCTGAGCGGGCAGGGCGGCCCCGGCCACACCGGCGGCGAGATCGGCCCGCTTGTGGATGTGCCGCAGGGCGGGCCGGTGCTCACCGCCCTGGCCGTCTGGGTCAACCCGACGGATCAGTCTGTCTCAATGATCGTGACCAACAATAGCGGCATCTCCGCCGTGCAAGTCGTGATCGGCAGCGACGGTATGCCGAGCCTGCGCCCGCTTTGGCAGAATGCGATGGGCGGCACCTCGCCCGTCGTCGCCAATGGCGTCGTCTATTACGCGGGCGCGGGCATCATCCACGCCCTCGATGCCGCGACAGGGAACGAACTCTGGCACGACGCCATCGGCGGCATCCACTGGGAAAGCCCCATCGTCGCCAACGGCGTCCTCTACATCACCGATGGCAGCGGCAACCTGACCGCATACGGCGTTTGAGACGAAGTGTAGTCTGCTTCTCCTTTCTCCTCCGATTGACGCCCGTTTGCGCCGCGTGCGACACTCGGCGTCGCTGCGGCAAACGAAGATGACGATACAGAGAGGGGTACGGCAATGGTCCGTGTAGCGATGATCGGGACGGGCGGAGTCGCCGTCCAGAACCATATTCCGGGGATTCGCACGCATCCGCAGGGGGAAGTCGTCGCGCTGTGCGACCCGAACCCGCAGGCGCTCGCCAACGCCAGCCAGGCATCCGGCGTGACGCGCACCTACGGCGACTGGAACGAGGTGATCGCGCAAGACGACATTGACGCTGTCGTGATCGCCACGCCGAACAACCTGCACATGCCGATTGCCGTCGCGGCGGCGCAGGCGGGCAAGCATGTGATGAGCGAGAAGCCGCTCGGCCTCAACTACGAGCAGTCCGAGGCGATGGTCGCGGCGGCGATGGCGGCGGGGGTCGTCAACATGACCGCCTTCACGTACCGCTTCGTCCCGGCGATGCGCTACATGAAGCATCTCGTGGATGCCGGGACGGTCGGCGTGCCGTACCACTTCCGCGTCAATCGCCTGCAGGACTGGGGCGACCGCGCGGTCGGCTGGCGGCAGGTGAAAGCGCTCGCCGGTTCGGGCGAATTGGGGGATATGCTCTCGCACCGCATTGACTACGGCCATTACCTACTCGGCCCGATTGGTCGCGTCGTCTCGCAGATGAGGCAATACCTCACCGAACGGCACACCCCGGACGGCGCGGCGCAGGAATCAGACGTGGACGACTGGGTCGCCTTCCTCGGCGATTTCGTGAGCGGCACGACGGGCGTCTTCGAGAGCACGAAGATGGCAGCGGGGCGCGGGTTCTACCTCTACAGCCAGGATTACGTCGAGATCAACGGATCGGATGCCTCGCTCGTCTACTTCCTCAGCACGCCCTTTCAACTGATGGTCGGCAAGACGGGCGGCAATCTGGAGACGGTGCAACTGCCGGAGGAATTTCTGAAAGTGCCCGGCTCACCGCGTGACCCGCATCAGGGCGATCCGCTACAGACTTTCCGCTACGACCAGTCGTTCGAGTTCATCCAGGCGATTGTCGAGGGCCGCCCCGCCTCGCCGGACTTCCACGACGGCTCGCGGGCGCAAGCGGTGATGGACGCCGTGATCCTCTCGGCGACGAACCGGCAGTGGGTGCATGTCCCCGGCGCGGAGGTGGCATAAATGGCGGGTGGACTTGTCGGAAACGTGGCACTCGTCACCGGAGCGGGGAGCGGCATCGGGCAGGCGGCGGCGGTGCGACTGGCGCGGGAGGGTTGCGCGCTTGTCCTCGTCGGGCGGCGGGAAGCGAATCTGAAGGAGACCGCCGGGATGCTCGGCGGTGCCGATGTGCTGATTCAGCCGGCGGACATCGGCGATCCTGCGGCGGTAGAAGGCGTGGTGAAGGCGACGCTGGCAAAGCATGGGCGGCTCGATCTGCTCGTCAACGCAGCGGGGCTGAATGTGCCGAAACGGTCGCTGGCGGACTCGTCCATCGCGGACTATCAGACGGTGATCGCGGCGGATCTGAACGGCGCGTTCTATCTGACGCGCGGCTTCCTCCCGGCGATGCGGCAGCAAGGCGGCGGGACGGTCATCAACATCGTCTCGGATTCCGGTTGGCGCGGCAACAACTTCGCGGGCGTCGCCTATATCGCGGCGAAATTCGGCCTGCGCGGCCTGACCGAGGCGATCAACGCGGAGGAGCGGCAGCACGGTATCCGCGCCACCGCGATCTATCCCGGCGAGGTGAACACGCCAATCCTCGACCGCCGCCCGGTGCCACCGCCGCCCGAGGCGCGCGAAAAGATGCTGCAAGCATCAGACGTCGCCGAGTGCATCGCCCTCGCCGCTCTCCTCCCGCCCCGCGCGATCATCGAGGACCTCGTCGTCCGCCCCGCCATCCAGGATTGGATCAGCCGGAGATAAGCAACCGACAAACCGATTGAACCGCAGAGACGCAGAGAACGCGGAGAGGGAGGAGCGGAAGACGACGATGAAATCCCGATCTATTATTTCTTCTCCCCTTCTTTCTCTTCTCTGTATTTCTCCGCGTCCTCTGCGTCTCTGCGGTTGATGTGTTTTCGACCCTTCTGGAGGTAGCGATGCAGGTGATACGGGTGACGGAGGAGAAGCGGAAGCCGGGGAACAATCCGGCGTTCATTGGGCCGGTGTTGACACAGGATGTCGTGAGTGACGAGATGGCGGCGCTGCTGCGGGTGACGGAGGTGACCTTCCCGGCGGGGGCGCGCAACAAATGGCACAAACACGCGGCGGATCAGGTGCTGATCGTCACAGCGGGGCAGGGAATCATCGCGACCGACGCGGAGGAGCGCACGATCACGCCCGGCGATGTCGTGCTGATCCCCGCGAATGAGAAACACTGGCACGGCGCGACCGCCGACACGGCAATGACGCACTATGCCATCCTCACGCCTGGCCCAATGACTGTCCTGGAATAAGCGGCATCTACAGGCCGCTATTCGAACACGGCATCGGCATGAAGCGTTACGGTCGCGAACACGGTGGACGGGAGCGATTCCCCACGATTGGCCAGCGCGATGAAGCGAAAATGGCCCTCGTTTGGCATGGTCTGATACTTCCGGTCATAGATAATCGCGATATCCGGTTGCGGCTGGCTATTGTTCGATAGACGAATCGGGTTCTGAACGCTGATCAATACGTCGTCGGGGAGAAGACGGCTCAACATCCGATTGAGGCGATTGACACCGTTCATATGCCGGACACCAATCGGACTCAGTTCGATGATCTCCCCCGCCACTAACTCCAGCCGGTCGTCCTCATAGAGAATGCCGGAAGCAGCCATCCGTTCGTATTCATCTACCGTGAATCGTCGTCGTGGTATCAACATCGCCATGCAATTGCCCTCAGTCACGTTGCTTCATCCGTAGGGAGCACAGGATACCATTCACGCTCCGGCATATTGACGCCGCCCACACCGCATGTGAGACTCCGGCAATGAACCGCACGCCGATTGTCTACAGCGATCACTATCTCGATCACCATACCGGCCCGCACCCTGAGACCGAGGGGCGCCTTGTGGCGATCATCGAGCATCTCGACGCGCAGGGGCTCCTGGTGAATCGCCCGCTCCTCACACCGACAAACGCGCCCCGTGAGGCGATCTTGCGCGTGCATGACGCCGCGTATGTGGATGCGCTGGAGCGATTTTGCGCGGCGGGTGGCGGCTGGCTCGAACCGAGCACCGTCGTTTCGGCGGCGTCGTTCGATGTCGCGCTGCTCGCCGCCGGTGGAGCGATTCGCGCGGTGGACGCCGTGCTGACGGGCGAGGCCGCGCGTGCCTTCGCGCTCGTCCGGCCGCCCGGCCACCACGCGACGGTGGAGACCGGCATGGGCTTCTGCCTCTTCAACAATGTCGCCGTCGCCGCGCAGTACGCGCGCGACCGCTACGGCCTCGAACGGGTCGCGATCATTGATTGGGATGTCCACCACGGCAACGGTACGAACGACATCTTCTACAACGATCCGCATGTGCTCTTCATCTCAACGCATCAACATCCACTCTACCCAGGGAGCGGATTGGCGCGCGAGCGCGGCGTGGGCGTGGGGGAGGGGTACTCCCTCAATATCCCGCTGCCGCCGCGTTCCGGCGACGCGGACTATCTGCGCGTTTTCGACAACTTAATCGGCCCGCTCGTCCTCAGTTATCAGCCCGAACTGCTCTTCATCTCCGCTGGCTTCGACGCCGCGCAGGATGACCCGCTCGCTGAGATGCTCGTCTCGGATGAGGGTTTCCGGCAGATGGCCGAGCGCGCCGTCGCGTGGGCGGATACCTGCTGCGAGGGGCGGATTGTCGCTCTGCTCGAAGGTGGTTACGACCTCGCCGCGCTCGCACGGGGCGTCGCCGTCACACTGCGCGTGCTGGATGGGGAATAGGAAGCCGCGATGCCCGCCTGTCACATACGTCAGGCGACGAACGCGGATGCCGATTTTCTCCACCGCCTGCATGTCGCGGCGATGCGCGATTTCGTCGCGCGGGTATGGGGGTGGGGATGGGATGACGTGTGGCAGCAGCGATACTTCGCGGCGCATTTCGACCCCACGCACTCCCGAATTGTCGTTGTGGGCGGGGAGGATGTCGGCGTTATCGCGGTGGAGTGGAGCCGGGCGGATGCCTGCCCTGCCAACATCGAAATCCTGCCGGAGTATTAGGGGCAACGGTTAGGGGCAGCGCTCGTTAGTGGCACGATCACGCAGGCGGCGGCGCGCAATCTCCCCGTGCGGTCGCAGGTATTGAAGCTCAATCCCGCCCGGCGGCTCTACGAACGGCTCGGCTTTGTCATCACCGGGGGGACCGAGACGCATTTCCTGATGGAAACCGCCCGCTCTTACTAGCCGCCTGCCCGAATTCATGCGATAAAGGTGCGGAACAATCCGTCTTCTTCCCGTCATTGCTGACAAGTCATGGCGGGGCCGGGGGTGAGGTATGGAGCCAATCGCGATCCTCGATTATGGCGGCGGCAACGTCGCGAACGCGCGCAACGCCTTTGAACACGAGGGCGCGCGCGTCGTCATCACTGCCGATCACGCGGTGATCCGGCGGGCACCCGGCGTCGTCCTCCCCGGTGTCGGCGCGACGGCGGACGTGATGGGCGGCTTGGAAGCGCGCGGCCTCGTCCCGATCATCCATGAAGTGATTGATCGGGGCACAACTCCCTTCCTCGGTATCTGCGTCGGCATGCAGGTGCTCCTCGATCGCAGCGAGGAGGGAGAGGAGCATTCCTGCCTCGGCGTCGTACCTGGCGCGGTACGGCGGCTGCCGCAGGGAATCATCGTGCCACACATGGGATGGAACGCGGTGCGCCAGGTCGAACCTCACCCGCTCTGGGAGGGCATCGCGGACCTGACGCCCTTCTACCATCTCCATTCCTTCTTCTGCGACATCGCCGATCCGGCATGGATGGCGGGCGAGACGGCATACGGCGTCCACTTCGCTTCCGTTCTGGCGCGCGGCAACGTGATGGGTACGCAGTTCCACCCGGAGAAGAGCGGCGCGGCGGGCTTGCGCCTCCTGCGGAACTTCGTCGGCATCGTCGAGGGAGCGCACGCGGCGCTGCCTGCCTCTGCCACGGTCCGATGATCGTCATTCCCGCGATTGACCTGCGCGGTGGGAAGTGCGTTCGCCTCTTGCAGGGCGACTTTTCACGTGAAACGGTCTATGGCGATGATCCGGTGGCGATGGCGCGCCACTGGGCGGAGGAAGGAGCGACGATGCTGCACGTCGTGGACCTCGACGGCGCAGCGGCAGGATCACCGCAACAGACGGCGCTGATCGCCGCAATCTGCGCTACCGTCCCACTGCCCGTCGAGGTCGGTGGCGGGTTGCGCACCCTCGCGGACATCGAAGTGACGCTCGCGGCGGGCGTCAGCCGGATCGTTCTCGGTACGGCGGCGATTGAGAACCCTGATCTCGTCACGGCGGCCTTAGCGGCGCACGGGCCGGAGCGAATCATCCTCGGCCTCGACGCGCGGAACGGCTACGTCGCGACGGGTGGCTGGCTGGCGACGAGCAGCGTCCGCGCCATAGACCTTGCCTGCGCGATGGCGGCGCGTGGCGTGCGCCGTGTCATCGCGACGGACATTGGCCGCGATGGCGCGCGCACCGGCCCGAACGTCGAATTCCTCGCGGGAATCGCGACGAGCGGGCTCGCGGTGATCGCTTCCGGCGGTGTCAAGGATCGCAGCCATCTTGCCCTACTTGCCACTACCCCCGGCGTTGAGGCCGTCATCACCGGCACCGCCCTCTACACCGGCGACCTCACCCTCGGCCCCGGCGAGTGGGAGATTTCCACACCGTGATAGACGGTGATTTGCTCCGGTTCTACCTTCCGTGCGATATCGTGCACGGACGCTCGGCGTTCGCCAACGATCGGAACGTTGTCGAATCCTGAGCATGAATGCGTCACCCTTGTGTACCCTCCATGCGCGTGCGACACTCGCGGCATGACCGCGACGCTTGCCCCACCTGCCCCCGCCCGGAAGGAATCCCCGCATCATCCGCTGACGTTCTGGCTGATCGCGGCGCAGTACGCGATTTTTGGCGTCACCTTCGCGATGGTCAGCGTGCTCTGGAAGGACATCATCGTCGCCGTCCATATCTCGGAGGCGACGTTCGGGCGCATCCTCGCCGTGATGCCGGTGGCGGGGGTGCCGATCATGTTGCTCGGCGGCTACCTCGGCGACCGGATCGGCCCGCGCCTTCTGCCGACATTCGGCACGGTGCTGATGATCGCCTTCTGTCTGACGCTCGTCGGCCCTGCCTCAATCATGCTCCTGTTCCTCGCCGTGATCTTTCAGGGCGTCGGCGCGGGGATTTACGATGTCGGCATCAATGCCGCAGCGGTGGACTACGAGCGCCGCGCGCCCAAAAGCGTCCTCAATGCCCTCCATGCCTGCTTCAACGCGGGTGCGGTCACGGGCGCAATCGTCACGGGCGTTTTGCGCTCGGCCGGCGTGCCATATCAGGCGATTCTCGCCGGGCTTGCCGTGCTCTATGGCCTGATGCTCATCGCGATCTGGCGCATACCGGCCCCCATGCAAACGAGCCATGCCACGCAGCAGCGCGACTGGCGCGGCACGCTCCGGGAGATGCGGACGAACCGGACGATGCGGCTGATCGCGATCATCCTCTGCTGTGGCCTCGTCATTGAGGGGACAATGGGCACCTGGGCGACGCTCTATCTGCGCGCGGACATCGGGTTGGCGGCATGGATCGGTGGGATCGGCTACGCGCTCTTCAATGTGACGATGACGATTGGCCGTCTGATGAATCAGCGCCTGCTTGCCCGGATCGGCCCGCGTACGGCGCTGATCGGCGCGGGCGGGGCGATTCTCGTCGTCACGGTGCTGACGCTCCAGACGCGCCAGCCGTGGCTGGTCATCCTCGGCTTCGGCGCGCTCGGTGTGGTGACGGCGGGCGTCTTTCCGACCGGGTTCATCGTCGTCGGGCGGATCGCGCCGGGGGCGATGGGGTTGGTTTCCGGCGTGCTTTTCGCGCTCGCCTATCTCGCGTGGGCTGCGTCCTCTCCGCTCGTCGGCGGCATCGCGGATGCGCTTTCGCTCCGCCTCGCGCTCGGCATCCTCGGCATTCTCGGCGCGATTGTCACGCTCTGCGCGCTGCGCCTGCCGGACCAAGGTGCGCAGTCAGCGAAACCAACGCTCCCGCTGTCGGTCATGATGACGCCGAATGACCCGGACATCGGTTAATTCCGCTCGAAGACGCCCTGAATGATCGTCAGTCGGTCTTCCTGGAGACTGCGCGCGACATTGCCTATCATCTCCGGGAACTGCGTCCCTATGAGCAGTTGAATCCCAAGCGGTGGCGGGCCATTCAGCGCCATAAGGGAGGCCTGCCGCCGCAAGACGGCGATGATCGTTTCGCGCTCATCAGCCCATTCAATCTCACGGAACCCGGTTGCCGCGAGCAGTTTGCGCGTTCCTTCTGAGGAGCGTAAGAAGCTGATCGCCGGGTCGCGCGCCCACGGGACGGGGAAATGGATCGGTTGCACCGGCCCGGCCATGTTTTCGTGCATGGCAAGGCGGCCACGCGGGCGTAGTACCCGATGAATCTCGCGGTACAATTGCTCTTTCTCCGCGATATTCATCGTGGAATGCTGTGCCCAGACGGCATCGAACTCCCCATCCGCAAACGGCATGTCGAGCGCGCTGCCGTGTTGGAAGATGACGCGGTCGCTCATGCCGACGCGTTCTGTGAGCATTGCCCCGACCTGGCAGAATTCCTCCGAGAGATCCAGCACCGTGACAGTGCAGTCGGCGTGGTCGGCGATTACGCGCGCTGGCCCGCCCAAACCGCCACCGACATCAAGGACGTGCATTCCCGATTCAAGACCCGCTCGTTGTATCAATTCGAGCGTCGCGGGTTTACCACCGAGATGGAACTGATCAACGGGAGTGAGATCGTCGAGTGCAAGTGCGTCGGGATCCTTCCCGGCGGCGCGCAGGCCCGCGAGAATTCTTGCGCCGAGATTCCCCGATGTGTAGTGCGCGCTCACCGATTGAGAATAGTGTTTCGCGGCCATGCGAATCCTCCGTACGCTCATCGTGTCAGGGGAGCGTGATGCTGCTCTCGATCCGGTCAAAGAGCGCCTGCGCGTCGTCCGGCCTCGCATCGTATTGCGCGGCAGGCACCTCGACGCTGACGACGTAGCCATTACCGCCTTTGACGAGCGCGACACTCTGCCCGACGACATCGTTTCCAACGACCGTCGCACGATAAAGGTTCCGCACGGCCCGTACGCCGCCAATCGTGTTCGCGCCCTCCGCGTCAATCTCGTAATTGCTCGTGGCTGCTTTCAACTCGCCCGCGACGGTGGCGGCGAAGTCGGTCAGTTTCGTACTCTCCGCCACCGGTTTGTGGATGACGCGGACGCGCTGCTCGCCCGTGGCGCTCTGCGCGGCGAACTCGACGCCCGGCGGCATCGCGGGCGGCGCGGCGGCGACCCAGCCGTCCGGGAGCGCGATGCCGAGACCCGATGGCGTACGCGTGATCGTGCCGTTTCCGCTTGTTGGCGCGAGCGCGGCGGGTGTCGGCACATCGAGCTTGAGGGGCACCAGGGAACCGACGATGCCCGCAATCATCGGGCGCGTCGCGTCTGCAACGTTCGGTGCGGCAATCGCAGTGATCGCGATCGCGCCTGCGAAGGTGAGCGTGACGAATCGCTCAACCGTTACGGGCGCGCCATTCGCGCGACGTGTGTACGTGAACTCATAGGTCGGTAGCCCCACATCGCTCGCACCGCGTACGCTGGTCAGCAGCGCGCGTTGCAGCGTATCGCCCGGTGCGTCCTTCCGATATGCCGCGTCGAGGAGTCCCGCGACGGCGGTTGGCGTGAGGCGCGTCCAATCCTCCGGTGTTGGGCCTTCCTCGATGGTCAGCGTGATTGGATCGTTCGGCGCATGCGTGATGACCCGGCCCGGCGTTGCGGGATCGGGCGCGGGCGGCGTCCAACCGGGCGGGAGATCAATCCGATAGGTCTTTGCGGGGTTCGTGTATGTCGCGCCGCCTACCAGCGGCTGTAATCCCGGCGTTTCCGTGACGTCTATTGGAGCCGCCACCGTTACCGTCCGCGTCGCACTCGTGGATGACGAAGCGCTCACCGTCGGTGTTGCCGGGTGGGTTGCGGGTGTCGCCGTATTCCCTTGGGGGGCGGGCGTACCCGGCACTGTGGTCAGTTGCGCCAGCGCCGTCTGCTGCGCTGTCAGCACCACCGGTGTCGGCGTCCCCTTCCCGCCCCCACATGCAACAAGGAGGACGAGGGAGAAACCGATTGAACCGCAGAGACGCAGAGAACGTAGAGGAACGAATGAGAAGAAGAACACAAATCCGCCTTCTTTTCTTTCCCTCGTTCGTCTCCCTCTCTCTGCGTTCTCTGCATCTCTGCGGTTCATACCCGGATTCAGTCCGACCATGCCGCGTCGCCGTCCTGCCAGATATCGGCGTCGGCGGAGCGGGTGAGGGCGCGAATGGTTTGCTGGCGGACGTATTCCTCGTCCACGTCGTAGCCGATGCCGGGCGCGGTCGGGACGGGGATCGCGCCGTCCGTGGCGAGGATCGGGACGGTCGTAATGTCCCGCGCGTAGTATTTATCCGAGCCGGAGACGTCGCCGGGCAGGGTGAAGCCGGGGAGGGCGGCAATCGCCACATTCGCCGCCCGCCCGACGCCGTACTCATGCATGCCGCCGCACCAGACGGGGATGCCGCGCGCGTAGCAGAGATCGTGGGTTTTCTTCGCTTCGAGTAACCCACCGAGGCGGCTCGTCTTGATATTGATGATCCGCCCGGCATGAAGGTCGAGCGCCTTACGGGCGTCCTCCGCCGTATGAATAGATTCGTCGAGGCAGATCGGCGTCTCGAGTTCCGCCTGAATGCGGGCGTGATCCACAATGTCGTCGTGGCCGAGGGGCTGCTCGATCATCAGCAGGCCGAAGCCATCCAGTTCTTTGATCTGTGCAATCTGATCGAGGGTATAGGCGCTGTTCGCGTCCACCTGCACGGGTAGGTCAGGCCACCGCTCGCGTACCGCCGCGACGGGTGTCACATCCCACCCCGGCGCGATCTTCAGTTTGACGCGTGGATAGCCTTGCGCGACGAACTCGCCGACGACATCAAGCAGCCGCGCGACATCACGCTCGATGCCGAGCGAGACGCCGGAGGTGATCGCAGGCCGCGTTGCGCCGAGCATGCGGGCGAGGGGCTGCCGCTCGACGGTCGCGAGGAGCGCCCAGTACGCCATTTCCAGCCCCGAGCGGGCGAAGTTATTGCCGCGCACCTTCGCGTAGTGCGCCAGCAACGCTTCAGGGGAGGCGATCTCCTGCCCGATCACCGTCGGGGCCATGAAGTCGCGCAATACGGACCATGCGGTGTCAGTCGTTTCCGGGCAGTAGTACGGGTCGGTCGGCACGGCGCACTCGCCCCAACCGACGTGCCCCGCGTCGTCGTGGATACGGACGAGGATGTGATTGAGGTCGTTCTTGCGGTGCGAACTCGTCTCGAAGCCGCGCACGAGTTCCATGCGAACGTGCAAGAGGTCAACGCGGGTGATGCGCATGACGCTTACTCCTTCATGAGAATGTAGTAGGCACGCTCGTCGCCTCGGCGGAACGTCACGGCGCGATAGCCCGCCGCAAAACCCTCGATAAATGCGAGGCGCACCGCCGCCTGCCAATCCTCAAGGGCCTTCGGGCCGTGCGCCCGCACCCTCTTCATATCGTGGGGAATCTCAATGCCGATGTACCGCTTGCTTTGCCAGATGCCCACGTCGGGTGAGACCGACATGCTGTGCCCACCGCCGCGCAGATGCCAGGAATGGACGGCAAAGGTGATTTCCGCATCCGTGGGATCGGGCTTCGGTGGTAAGGGGTCAGCGGTCGGCCAGACGCAGAGGAGGCGGTCAGTTGGCAGGCCGGGGTTGAGCGCATCCTCACGCGGGCCGTAGAAATCGGGGTGATAGTGCGTGGCGACCGCGCCGAGGGCGACGAGGTTGTAGTGCGCGTTCATCGCCTGCAATGGATCGAAGGCCCAGGCGACGAGCGGCAAGCCCTGCTCGCGCGCCCACGCCCGCTGCCACTGCTTGATCCGCCGCCCGGTGCCGCCGCCTTGCGCTTCGGGCAGCACGCCCGTCAGTTGTGAATAGAGAATCGGCGCCCCGTCCAGCACGCCGCGAAAGGCGAAGGAGAAGCCGACGAGCCGGTTGCCATCGAACGCGCCGAGGACGAGGCCACCGTACGCGCTCGCCGCCGCCAGCGTCGCCACCGGGATAATGTAGCCATCCTCGGTGATGCCCCAGGTCCGCCGCTGGACCTCCTGACAGGCGCGTAGTTCTGCCGGATTATGGATCGGCCGGATGGTGATCGCTGCCGGTTCGCGGGCTGTCGCCGGTACGCGTGTCTGCATGGATTTCCTCGCTGGATCGTCCGCATCGTGCCTTTTGTATAGCATAGCATAGCGGCCGGGCCAATCGTGGTGGCGTGCGCTGCCAGATACGCGAAAGAACGATTGACCCGACTCCCGCTCGGCAAGCGAACCGACGACATGGCGCACGAAACTCGACGATTCGTCATGGCAATGATATATCTGGGAACGCGCGCCGGACGCACCCTGGTTCTTCTTATACGATACCCGTGCAGGAGGGTCTCATGCCCAACATTGACGACTTCACTCAGGCGGACAAACACGATGCGGCGACGTTCGCCAAGGATGACGTGCCCGCGCCACCAGCAAGGAAGATCGCCGTCGTCACATGCATGGATGCACGGCTCGACCCCGCGAAATTTCTCGGGCTCGAAGGAAAGGGCGCGCACATCATCCGCAATGCGGGTGGCCGCGCCGCCGATGCGATCCGCTCGCTCGTCGTCTCGCAGCAACTGCTCGGCACGCGCGCGGTCGCCGTCATCCATCACACCGACTGTGGCATGCTCACCTTTACCGAGGAGCAACTCCATCAGAAGCTCCACGATGAATTGCATGTCCATGCGGAGATCGAATTCCTGCCCTTCACCGATGTCGAGCAGAGCGTGCGCGATGACGTGGAGGCGATTCGCACGTCGCCCTTGCTGCTCCCCGGCATCCCCGTTCAAGGCTATGTCTATGACGTTCATACGGGGCAATTGCATGAGGTGAACTGAGCAGCGCCGATCCATCATTCATCACTACGGCATTGTCGGGCGGGGCATAGCAGCTCCCCGCTCTTTCTCTTTCTTACGTCGTAATCCATACTCTCTCGTGGCTACTTTCTGCTCTTTATGCTCCTATACAGACAGTTGACAAAACATTTGGAGGCATGGGAACATCATGCAACGAATCATTTCGCCCGCTGCTTACTCTCCCGCGACACTCCGTACGGCAATTTTCGGTAAAGGACGCGTCTCGTGGCTCGCTCCGCCCCTCCCTATCCGCATCATGCTGCAACGCGCACCCGGCCGCTTCCTGTAATGCGGCGGGCCAGTCGCACGCGGCAGCGGCGGAGCGTTCCGCTCTTTCGTCTCTTTAGCGTGCTCGTGCTTGCCGCGCTCACATGCACGATCGTTGCCGCGCTGGCGCTCGGGGTGTTAATCAAGCGGCAGGCGGGGCGGGATGAGGCGCGGCCGTCGGACGCGATTGTCGTCCTCGGCGCGGCGCAGTGGGATGGCAAGCCGTCGCCCGTCTTGCAGGCGCGGCTCGATCATGCGTTCGACCTCTATGCCGCCGGATTCGCGCCGAAGATGATCGTCACTGGAGGTGTGGGCACGGGCGATGAATACTCCGAGGGCGAGGTAGCGCGGCAGTATCTCCTGCATAAGGGTGTGCCGACTGCCGCCGTGCTAACCGAAAATCGGGGGCGTACCTCTTTTGAGTCCATGGAAGGCGCAACCCTGCTCATGCAGCGCAACGGTTGGCATAGCGCGCTCCTCGTCTCCGATCCGTTCCATATGTTCCGCCTCAAGCGGATGGCAACAGACCTCGGCGTGCAGGCGGCGACCTCCCCGACGCGCACCAGCCCGATCCTCTCCGGCAGCAATGAGGAGCGCCGCTATATGGCGCGCGAAGTCGCCAGCCTCGCCGACTATCTCATCTTCCGCCGCTAACGATGACGGGCCGCATCGTCTTCGCTGATAATTTGCCGGTTCTCCAAGCGATGCCGGACGGCTCGGTGCCGCTCATCTATCTCGATCCGCCCTTCAACACCGGCAAAAGGCAGGAGCACACGCGGATAACGACGGGCCGCTCCGTCACCGGCGACCGCAGCGGCTTTCAGGGCGCACGCTACGCGACGGTGAAAATCGGTACGCGCGCCTATCCCGATCTCTTCGATGATTACCTCGCCTTTCTCGAACCCCGGCTTGTCGAGGCGCATCGTGTGCTCGCGCCCGAAGGCACGTTCTATTTCCATATTGATTACCGGGAAGTCCACTACTGCAAGGTACTGCTCGATTGCATCTTCGGGCGGCGCTGCTTCCTCAACGAGGTGATCTGGGCCTACGATTACGGCGGTCGCACGAAAAAGAAGTGGCCGCCGAAGCACGATACGATCCTTGTCTACGTCAAAAACCCCAAGCGATATACCTTCAATGCGGACGCGGTCGAACGGATCGCCTATATGGCGCCGTCGCTCGTTGGGCCGGAGAAAGCGGCGCGCGGTAAATTGCCGACCGATACTTGGTGGCACACCATCGTGCCGACCAACAGCAAGGAACGGATGGGATACCCGACACAGAAGCCGGTCGGCATCCTCACACGCGTCATTGCTGCGTCGTCCCATCCCGGCGATCTCGTGCTGGATTGCTTCGCGGGCAGTGGCACGACGGGCGCGGCCTGCCTCGCGCTGGGGCGGCGCTTTCTGCTGGTTGACGACAACCTGCAGGCGCTGGAGGTGATGGCGCGGCGCTTCGCGGCGGTGCCGGATATCGAGTGGTCCGGCTTTGACCCCGCACCGTTCGCTGGGGACGACGGCGCTTTGCGGAAGCATTGAGCCGGTGGTGGCGGGCTTTCGCCTGCCACAGGCACGGGCAGGTCAAAGCTCGCCACCACCGAGACGAGAGGTGCTCTCGGAGGGCCGTGCGCGAATCGCGTCGCCGAAGAGGTCGAGCGCAGTGCCGTAGAGTGAGGGGAAGTGACCAGGAACAGTCCTTCCCGGCGGGAGCGGATGCTCCGGCGGCGGGCCGCCCATGCCCGCCAATTCGAGCGAGACGAGGCCATGCAGGTAGGCCCAGGTGGCCGTCGCGCCGGTGCGTGGCTCCATCGGGCGGATGACGCCCGCCGCGATGCCCGCCGCGAAGGCATGCTGGAGCGGTGCGAACGCGGTTGTCGCGAGGTCGAGGTCTTCCTGCGATGGCTGAAACTCCGGGATCGGGCGGCTGAACATCAGGCTGTATTCCTGGGGATGCGCGATCGCGAAGGCGCGATAGGCGATTCCTAACGCGCGCACTCGCCTCACGGGATCCGGTTCCGTGACCTGCTGCATCATGATCGCCAGTTGCCGGAAGCCTTCAAGAAACAGCGCCTCGGCAATCGCTTCCTTGCCGGAGAAATATTCGTAGAGGGCGGGCGCGCTGTAGTTGATGCGCCGGGCGATGCCCCGGATCGAGAGCGCGCCCGCCCCCTCCTCCGCGATGATGTCGCGCGCTGCCTGAAGGATGTCCTGCCGCATCTCCTCGCCGTACCGCGCCCGCCGCCCCTTCGCCCCCACCGTTGGTATCATTGCGCCGTCTCCTGTGTGAGATACGCGGGCGAAGATTCGTCGGCGCGTGCATAGCTGGCAGGGCGGCGTAGCCCGCCATAGAGGGCGACGAGCGTCGCGCCAGCGACAGCGACGACGAGGAGACCGGCGGCAATCAGCGTGCGCGCGTCGGGATGGGCGACGGATTGGCCGCGCCGTGCCTGCCATGTGAGGAGACCAACGAGGCCGAGATAGCCGAGGCCCGCGATCCAGACCAGCGCCGTCCGCGATGCCGGGCGCAGGCGCGTCCCGTAGCGAATGAGCAGCCAGCCAAAGAGCGGCAGCAGTTGCAGCCCGTGGAGGCCGACGAAATGCGGCACGCGCAGGTCGCCGCCAACCGTACTCCAACCGATAATCGGCAAGCCCGGCCCGCCGTCCGCCACGCCGACCGTGTGCGCCCCGGCAATTGGCAGGCCGCCCGCCTTCGCCGCCGCCCGTTGCGCGCTCGTCGGTGAGGTCATGAGGAAGGCGACGCCCATCCCCATGAGGCTGATGAGGACGCCGAGCCGCAACGCCCAGGCGAACGCGGCATCCGCGAACCGCTGCCGCATCAGCACGATGCCGAGGATCAGGTTCGCGGTCCAGACGCAGACGATGGTGCCACCCATGATGCTCCAGACGGCGGTGTCGAATGGCGTGCTGACATTGAAGTGGCTCGTCGTGCCGCGAACGACCTGCATTGCGATCAACGCCATTTCAATCACCAGGCCTCCCGCCGTCAACCACGCGATGAGGCGGACGATGCGCGCGTGACCAGATATGAACGTGAGCAGCCAGAGGAACGTCGCGGTGTAGATGCTGATCGAGATGGCGAACTTTGTCGGTTTGAGCCAGGCAGGCGCGCCGGTAATGACGCGCGGATCAACGATCAGCCCGACGAGCGTGGCACCCAGCGTGGCGAGCATCAGGCAGACCGTCAGCGCGAGTGGGCGGTTGATC
>JAICJW010000592.1 GCA_025928215.1 Chloroflexia bacterium
AGAAGATGTGGCTGACCGAGTTCGGTTGGGACAGCAGTCAGACGCCGCCGGATGCGTACAAGTATGCGCGGTATGTCTCTGAGGATCAGCAGGCGCAGTATCTGACGCAGGCATTCGCGCTCGGCAAGTCGTACCCGTGGATGGGCGTGATGTTCGTCTGGAACCTCAACTTCCCCGTCACGCTCACTGCCGCGAAGGGTGGCAGCGCGGTTAGTGACGAGAAGTACGGTTGGGGCGTCCTGAACGGCGACGGTACGCCACGTCCATCATATACGGCGCTCAAGAACATGAAGAAATAGGACTGCGCGTGCTCTTCGGGCAGTATGAGGACGATGTGGGGAGCGGGCTGCGGCCCGCTCCGATTTTCTTTTGCCGAGGGTACTCATCCATCACGATGCGTGCTGATGTAGAATCCGCCGTTGTGATCGTCGTCTCCGCATAGGTTTATGGTGGGATCGGAACGCGTGATTCAGCACACGGGCACTGTGCCGCGCTATCGCATCTACATCGTCAATGGTGTCTTCGTCTCAGGAGGCGTTGGGGAGGACGGGCGCGTGCGGCCGCCGCATCTCTTTACCGCGCTCGCGGAACAACTTGCGGCGGAGACCGGCTGGCGCACCGCGGCACTCTGGCCCTATGGTTCGAAGCGCATTTTCGGTATCCCCGCCTTTGTCGCGTTGACGCGCCGCGCCATCGGACGCTATGCGGCATTCCTCACCGCATCCATCCGGGCGGATGTTGCCAGCAACCCACTACAAAGGGGAGAATCGGTCGCATTCATCGCCTATAGCGGCGCGGCGCCTATTGTGCAGACGGCGGCGACACTGCTCCGGCCGGCGATCCCTGTCGGGGCGTTTGTCTTCTTTGGTCCAGCCCTATTACCGGCGAAGGTGCCGCATAATTGGGCGGGAAACGCGACGGTGGGCTGCATCCTCGGCGAGCGTGATTGGGTGCAGGGTGTCTATCCGCGTCTGCCGCTCCCGTGGCATGGCACGATGCGTCCGACGACGCAGGTACGGCTCCGCGCGGCACTGCCGGAGGCAACGACCTATCGCATGATCCCATGCGATCACTGGCCGGGGTACTTCAGTGCCGAGGCGTGGCCGCTGCTGGTCCGCGCGATGCGCGATCTGCTGCACCCTGCAATCGTTCCCTGATAACGGCGTAATCCCGGTGGCACGAGGCTTTCCAGCCAGCTGCCACCGGGATTATGCTTGCACCGTCCTACGAGACCCCACTTTTCGCCCCGTCGGAGGGGTTATGCCGTCGTGTTTCGTATCACCGTGGTCGGAGATGTGTCATGGGCCAGACCGCGCATCTCGCTTTCCGGTCGTGGTTCTCTCGGGTTTGGCACATCCTTGCGCGACTCTCGCATGCCTGTCGTCAGCGATTCGTTCTCCGTTCGCGACTCTTGCGGACCTGCCGCCTCCGCCGCATGGGCGAGCCGTCGCTGGGCGCGCGCCTCTTTATCGGCATCGTCATCGCCTTCGATCCATGTCGCGAAGAAGTGTGTCACGCCTCTCCGGACGGTGATGCTGACTTCGAACTCATGGCCCTCATCGCACCAGCCCTGGATGCAGACATCCGGGAAATCGTGGTCAACCGCTCCCCGCGGGATCAGCGGATATTCCCGCG
>JAICJW010000313.1 GCA_025928215.1 Chloroflexia bacterium
ACCCACCGGACGATCCCGGATGCCCAGACGCTCGTCAACTCGCTCCTGTCGGGGGACATAGACGGCTCGCTCTACCCAAGCCCGGCAGGTGCGGACAAGTTGAAGGCGAACAAGGACCTTGCCGTGCTCGTCCCGCCATTCAACTCCGGGGATGGCTGGCAATTCAACTTCAAGAATCCCTGGCTGGCGAAGAAGGAAGTGCGGATGGCAGTGGCCATGTCCATGGATATGACACAGTTCTCGAAGGACTCGCTCTACGGCCTCGGCCAGCCGGCGCTCGGCTCGATCGCGCCAAGCAACTACGCCTTCGACAAAACCCTGAAGCCGATCCCGTACGACCTCGAGAAGGCGAAGGCGCTGATCAAGCAGGCGGGCACGCCGCCGGACGGCATCAAGTTCACGGTCAACAAGGGGAACGTCCTGCGTGAGGATTTCCTCACCTATACGCAGGCGCAGTTGCAGAAGATTGGCTGGAACATCGCCCCCGAGGCAATCGAGTACGCGACCGCCGTGGATCAGGTGACGAAGAAGAACTTCGATGTCGCCGAGTCGAGCATGGCGTCCGGTGGGGCGGACATTGATCCGGCCCAACTCTCCCTCATCTTCGGCACGGATGCGTCGCAGAATTACAGCAGCTACACGAACCCGCAACTCGATACGCTGCTGAGTAAGGCGAAGCAGGAACTGGACGTTGAGAAGCAGAAGCCGCTCTACGCCCAGATTCAGCAGATTCTACAGGATGATATCCCGACCTGGTTCGCGTGGTATCGCCCGTTCCTGCACGTTGTCAAGGCGAAGTTCACGAACTACGACGACACCCTCGCGACCGGCGGCGTCTTCGCCGAACTCGAGCGAATGTACATCAAGGGATAAGGGGACTACCAAACCCCACCCTCCTTCTCAAGACTCGCTCCCCCTTCCCTCGGAGGGAAGGGGGCCGGGGGTTAGGCTCTTGGGCAACATCGGTCAATACATGATTCGCCGGACGCTCCTGATCGTCCCGCTCCTCATCGGGCTTTCCATCCTCATGTTCGCGCTGATCCATCTCGCGCCGGGCGATCCGGTGCGCGCCTTCATCTCCGAGCCGGGGGTGGACCCGAGTTTCATCGCACAGGCGCGCAAGAATCTCGGCCTGGATCAGCCCCTCCCCATCCAATACGCCAAGTATATGGGGCGGCTGCTGCATGGGGATTTCGGTACGGCCTACACCTTCAACAGCAAGCCGGTCCTCAGCCTAATCGGCAGCCGGGTCGGCGCGACCGTCGTGTTGCAGGGGATTTCACTCACGCTCGCGCTCCTGATCGCCATTCCGCTCGGCATCCTCTCCGCCACGCGGCAGTACAGCTGGCTCGATAACACGACGACAGTCGGTTCGTTCATCGGCCTCGCTATTCCGAACTTCTGGCTCGCGCTGCTGCTGCAACTCTATCTGAGCGTCAAACTCCACTGGCTGCCGACGATCAGCACCGGGCAAGCGCAAGCGCCCTTCCCGGAGCGGATCAAATACTTCGTCATGCCGGTGATCGTCCTCGCTCTGCCCTCGATCGCCTACTTCGCGCGCTTCATGCGCTCGGCGATGCTCGAAGTGATGCGGCAGGATTACATGACGAGCGCGCGGGCGAAGGGGTTGTCCAACCGCGCCGTTCTCTACCGGCACGGCCTGCGCAACGCCCTCGTCCCGATGGTGACCGTCTCCGGGTTGCAAATCTCACGCATCCTCGGCGGTGCCGTGATTATCGAGCAGATTTTCGCGTGGCCGGGTCTCGGTCTGCTCGCGTATGAGGCGATCACGCGGCGCGACTACCCCGTCATCCTCGGCGTCACGATGGTTGCGGGAGCGTTCGTGATGATCGTCAATATCCTGATAGACTTCGTCTACGTCCTGGTTGATCCGCGTGTCTCGCTCTCCGGGCAAGGCGCAGCGGGCGGGTAACGCGTAACAAGTAACGAGTAGAAAGTAGAAAGGCAGATTCGTGTTGCCCCTTGGTACTTGCTACTTTTTACTTTCGACTTGTTCGTCTTGAGGAGCACCGATGTCACAGACCACCGATGCCGCACGGCAGCAGATCGCGCTCAATGCCGACGAACGCGGGCTTGCGGCAGTGCAGCCGCGCCGGAGCGTCGTGCTGCGCCGCTTCCGCGAGAACAAACTGGCGGTGGCGGGGCTGATCGTCATCGTGCTCATGTACGCGGTCGCCATCGCCGCGCCGCTCATCTCGCGCTATAACCCGGACATCCTCCAACCGGGGGCGCGCTCCAAGCCACCGAGCGCCGAACACTGGCTCGGCACGGATCGGAACACGCGCGATGTCTACGCGCGTCTGGTTGTCGGGGCGCGGATATCGCTCAGTGTCGGCTTCACCGCCGTACTGATTATCATGAGCGTCGGCACGGCGCTCGGCGCGATCGCCGGCTTCTTCGGCGGCATCGTGGACGCGCTCATCATGCGCTTCACCGATATCATGTTATCCATCCCGCAGATTTTGCTGCTCATCTCCGCCGCCGCACTCTTCAAGGCGAGCCTGAAGACGACAGTGATCGTCATCGGCCTCACCTCGTGGCCGGGCGCGGCGCGGCTCGTGCGCGGGCAATTTCTCTCGCTGCGCAATCAGGAGTTCGTCACGGCGGCGCGCGCGATCGGCGCGACCCCGGCACAGATCATCCGGCGGCATCTCTTCCCGAATACGCTCGCCGTCATCATTGTCGAGGCGACGCTCTGGCTCTCCTATGCGATCCTGCTCGAAGCGGCGCTCTCGTATCTCGGCCTCGGCGTGCAAATTCCGACGCCGTCATGGGGGAACATGCTCCAGCAGGGGCAGACCGAACTGCTGAACGGCGCGTGGTGGCTGACGCTCTTCCCCGGCCTGGCGATCTTCATCACCGTGCTCGCCTTCAATCTGATGGGCGACGGCCTGCGGGATGCCCTCGACCCCCGGCTGCGGCGGCGGTAGAGGAAACCTCACCCCCCGGCCTTCGAGACATTGCTTGGCAGCAACGGAGAGGAGGAGCAACGCGCGCTTCTCATGACTCGCCGCGGAAGATGGCCGCCGCATCGTCGAGCGTCCGCTCCAGTTGGCCGCCGCTCGCCTCGATCCAGTACTGCACTTGCAGGTTGATGACGCTGCCTTCGTTGTCGCCGATCAGGCGGCTGTCGGTGCGGAGGCCGTGGACGCGCTTGCCGAGCGCGAAGGCGAAGCCCATCTCGCTCGCCGTGCCGGAATCCACGTCCACGCCGTCCAGCACGGCGAGCACCGCGTCGGCGGCCCGAATGGAGTGCTCATTCGCCCGCGCGACCTCGGTATTGACGGCGCGGAGCGCATCGCGGCGCTCGGCAGCGTCGGCAATCGCGTTCGCGTGCCGGAACTCAGGGCCGAAGTCGCTCTTCCACGGGTTGAGAACGTCAATGCCCGTTGCGGCGAGCGCCTGTTCCAACTCGTCCATGTACAGCTTCGTGGAGGCCGCGAAGCCGAGCGGGGACGCGAGATAGACCTTCATCTACCGGCCCTTCCACGCCGGATGTCGCTTTTCGAGGAAGGCGCACATCCCCTCCTGCGCGTCGGCGAAGGTGGCGTTGAAGGACATCACTTCCATCGTGTAATCATATGCCTGGTGCTGCGGCATCTCCAGTTGGCGGTAGAATGCCTGCTTGCCGATACCAACGACCAGTTGACTACTCGCGGCGATCTTCGCGGCCAGCGCCTGCGTCGCGCTCTCCAGATCGGCGGCGGCCACTACCCTGTTCACCAGCCCGGCGGCGAGCGCTTCATGCGCGGGGATGAGATCGCCCGTCAGCAGCATTTCCATCGCCTTCTTCCGCCCAACCGACCGGCTGAGGGCGACCATCGGTGTCGAGCAGAAGAGACCGATCTTGACGCCCGGCGTAGCGAACCGTGCCTCCTCGGCGGCGATGGCGAGATCGCACGTCGCGACCAACTGGCACCCGGCGGCGGTGGCGATGCCATGGACCTGCGCGATCACCGGCTGCGGGATGGCCTGCATCGTCTCCATCAGCTCGCAGCAGACGGCGAAGATATGCCGGTAGGCGCCCGGCTCCTGCCCGATCATCTCACTGAGATCGTGCCCGGCGCAGAAGGCCGGGCCGTTGCCGCGCAGGATGACGGCAGCGACCGTTGTGTCCTGCCCGACCGCCTTGAAGCAGGCGATCAACTCCTCCATATGCGCCAGCGAGAGGGCGTTCCGCCGCTCCGGGCGGTTCATCGTGATCGTCGCCACCGGCCCATCCGTCGCGACGAGAAGGTGTTGATAGGTCTCCGCAGCCGTTGCCGTCATTGCTGTTCCCTTTCCGCCGCGCTGATGCATCCGATGGCATCATCATAGGGCGCGATACGTGGCGGAACAAGTCGAAAGTCGAAAGTCAACAGTAACACGGGGATGGGCTGCTTCTTGTTACTTTTGACTTTCGACTTACCGGAAGACCGTCACGAGAATGACGCCCGTGACGACGGAGAGCGCGCCGAGCGCCATGCGCGCGTTCACCTCCTCATGTCCGCGCAGGAAGAGGCGGACGAGAAAGACGGTGACGAGCGGGTAGGTCGAACTGATCGGCGCGACGACGACGACCGGCAGCACCGAGAGGGCGAGTACATTGGAGCAGTAGCCGAGGATCGCGGCAAGGCCGGAGAAGAGGATGAAGAGCAGGGCGCGGCGTTCGGGCCGCCATCCTGCCCCCTCGGCGCGATAGGCTCGGACGGCGAAGGGCGCGAGGATGAGTACGCCCGTCGTCAGCGCGATGACGACGGCGCGCAGCGGCGAGCCGTAATGCGCCAATCCCTGCCGCGTGAGGACGGCATTGATGCCATAGGCGGTCGCCGCCCCGAAGGCGATCAGGTAGCCGATCCGCTCCGAGGGCCGCACGATACTCAACTTGTCACGACCAGCACAACGCCACCGACGATCAGGGCGACGCCGAGCAGTTGCAGCGGGTGGATCGTTTCACCGGTAAATACCACCGCAAGCACGATCGAAACGAGGGGTGAACAGGCAAAGAGCGAGACGGCCCGCGTCGCGCCGAGTCGCTTCGTCGCGTTGTAGTTGCACTGTCGCCCGATGAGAAAATTAATCGCGCCGACCATCGCGAACCACGCAAACCCGGCACGCGGATAGTGCGCCAGCCCGCCCGGATCAATGATGAAAATGAGGACGAGGCAGGCGGCGAGGCCCGCGCAGAGTGAGAGGCAGGTGCCGAGCGCCGGCGGAATCTGCCTCAGCCCTTGCCGCGCCAGCACCGCGTCCGTTCCCCAGCCAAGCGACGCCATCGTCGCGGCCAAAATGCCGAGCATGCTTCCTCTCCATCACGCGGACAGTGATAATGCGTTCCCCCGGCGACAAGCGTACCCGCGATAGGCGCGCTGTCAAGGAGGGGCGGTGATGATCCGTGATACAGGGAAGGATTCGCTTCTTACTCGTGTGGCTCTTCCCGGCGCCGTG
>JAICJW010000254.1 GCA_025928215.1 Chloroflexia bacterium
GCGGCGGCACTGACGGCGCGATTGGTCGCCATCCGCAGCTACCCCGGCGAGGAGGGGGCGGTGCAGCGGGTCATCGCCGCGTGGCTGACAGAGCATGGCCTCGCGCCTGAGATGCAGCCGACCGAGGGGGATCGGCCAAATGTCCTCGCGTGGGTGCGGAACGGCGACGGCCCGACCTTCATGCTCAATGGGCACGTGGATACGGTCCTCGCCGCCCAAGGCTGGTCGCGCGATCCGTGGCAGGGCTGGCGGGAGGGCGACCGGCTTTACGGCCTCGGCGCGTGCGACATGAAATCGGGCGTCGTTGCGGCGCTGCTGGCGACCCGCGCGCTGGCGCGGAATCGCGACTGCTGGCGCGGCACCGTGCTCTTTACCTCGGTCGTGGATGAAGAGGCGTATTCCATCGGCGCGCAGGCGCTCGTGAAGATGGGCGTGCAGGCGGATGGCTGCGTCGTCACCGAATCGTCCGATTTGAACGTCGTGATCGGTTGCATCGGCAAAGTGTTGGTGCGTGGCGAGGTGACGGGCAAGGCGGCGCACGCCTCATGGCCGGAGCGGGGCGTCAATGCCGCCGTGGAGGCCGCCAAATTCGTCGCGCGGCTCGAACACGTCCCGCTCGGCCAGCATCCCCGCCTGACCGCCAGCCAATGCGTGCTCTCGCTCCAGAGTGGCAACGCGCAGTACGTCATCACCGTGCCGGAGCAGGCGCGCTTCACGATCAACCGGCACACAATCCCCGGTGAAACGGATGAAAGCGTTCTTGCCGGGATGCGGGCGCTCGCGCAAGCGCTCGATTCCCCCGCCTCATTTGCGTTCTCGATTGACCCGCCATACTACCCGCCGTGGGAATTGGCACCGGATCATCCATTCGTCCGCACGGTTCAGCAGTCGTTCGTGGCGGAGACGGGCGAGTCGCCGGTGACACGCTACAATCGCGGCCTCGCGGATGCCAACTACTTCGCCGCCGACCTCGGCATTCCGACGGTGATGTTCGGCGCGACGGGCGCGAACTACCACGAAGCGGATGAATGGGTGGACATCCCAAGCATCGGTATCTGCGCCCGCACCCTCATTCGCGTCGCGGTAGACCTTCTGCGGTAGGGGTGGTTCACGAACCGCCCCTACGGAAGCATGGCTGTGCTCTACGGCACGACGTGACCATCTGGAAAGTGTATTACGCGCGCCGCCGTGATGCCCGGCGATTCACGACTACGGCGGCTGCCATGCCACCGACTGCGAGACCAGCCGGGCGAACCCAACGCCGGAGGCCGTGCGTGGCAAAATCGTGCAGCATGATCGTTGCGGTATTCTTGCCGGGCGCGCCGGAGACCCCGCCGCCCGGATGCATGCTCGCGCCGGTGAGATAGAGACCATTGATCGGCGCGCGGTAATTCGCCAGTTCCGGCAGCGGGCGGAACATGAATAATTGGTCGAGCGCCATATCAATGTGCATCAGATGGCCGCGAATCAGGCCGTTCTCTTCCTGCAAGTCCACCGGCGATTTCAGATAGGTTTCCGTCACCGCATCCGTGATACCGGGGGCGTACGGTTCCAGCGTCGCCATGAGTTTTCGCGCTTCCCGCGCGCGGATTGCCGCCCACGTCCCCACGCCGGGCGCGAGATCGAACGGATGGTACTGCGCCCAGATGACGGTGATGTGCTTTCCCGGTGGGGCAATCGTGGCGTCCGTCGCAGTCGGCGTCATGACAACGAGCGCCGGGTGCGTCGGCGGCAGGCCGGATGCCGCGTCGTTGCGCGTGCGGCGGAGGTACTCCACTGATGGGCAGATCAGTTGCATGCCGTTGTGAACGTCGTCCGGCGCGCCGGGATAGCGCGGTAGCGTCTCGGTGGCGCAGCGGATCGTCATACCCATGCCGTTGGCAATGCGGAGTGCGGCGACGCGTCGGCGCAGCGCGGCAGGCAGATCATCCGGCGCGACGAGGTCGAGCAGCGTCGTCTGGACATGCGCGCCGCTGACGACAATCGCCGCCTCCATCCGCTCGCCGGTCGCCAGTTCGACGCCGCGGACGCGACCCGCGCGCACGAGGATGCGGCGAACGGGCGCATCGGTGACGATCTCGCCGCCGTGGTCGCGGATGACGGCGGCGAGCGCCTCGCTGAGCATCCCGGAACCACCGATCGGTTTCGTCAGTCCTATTGTGTGATAGATCGTATGCGCCGTCAGGAATGCGCCGCCGCCGATGTCGTCCGGGCCGGGGCCGGACTGTGCCGCCAGCCATGCCAGGGGCGCGCGGACGTACTCGCTCTCGAACAGTTCATCGAGAAGCGCGCCGTAGGGCGTGAGGATCGTCTGCACGAGCGTATCCGACCGGCCGAGGCGGAGTTGCTTCGGCAGATCGCGCCCGACGCGTTTGAGGATGGCAGGGAACATATATTGCGGTGCGGGCGGTGCGGTGAACGCGCCGAAAACCGCCTCGTTGAACCGGCTCCACAGCCCGACAAAGGCACGGTACGTCTCCGCGTCGCGCGGGCTAACGCGCGCGATCTCCGCGCAGGTGCGGTCCACGTCTTTGTAGAAGCGGAGCATCGTGCCATCCGGGAAGGGAGCGAAGGCGAAAGGGTCTGCATCCTGATAGCGAAGGCCGTAGCGGGCGAGGCCGAGTTCCTCAACGATGCCGGTTAGATGGATGAGGACATGGAACGACGAACAGGTGTCCACCTGATAGCCCGGCCAGAGTTCTTGCGTGTGGACCGCGCCACCAATGGCGGGACCGCGTTCGAGGACGCGGATGGGATAGCCCGCGCGGGCGAGATAGGCCGCCGTGACGAGGCTGTTGTGGCCCGCGCCGATGAGGATAATCGGTTCTTTCACCTGACCTCGTTTCTGATGTTCCGACAAGAGCAAAGGCGGGATCGGTTTTCGTCCACACGGCGCGCACGCGCACACTATGATATACTCGCGGCGTGCTCCTATCTGGTTAGAGCGGCGGAGACGATGAATGCCCTTCCCGAATCGCGATGCGGTCGGTGGGGAAGCATCAAGGCACCGGGCAAACCATACAGGAACGCCCAAGCGTATGAGAACGATGATGCACGATTTCCGTGGGCAGGGTGCGAGTGGTTGTCCATCGGTGTCGGGCGGCATTGAAGGGAGCGACCGGGGATGCGAACCCCCTCATCATCGGAGGCGATGACGCCTGTCCAAAATATCGCCGATCGTGTCGTCACAAACGTCGAAAAGGTGATCGTCGGCAAGCATCGTGAAGTGCAACTGACGCTCATCGCGCTGTTATGTCGCGGGCATGTCCTGATCGAAGATGTGCCGGGTGTCGGCAAGACCGTTCTGGCGAAGACGATTGCCCGCTCGATCGGCTGTTCATTCAAGCGTATCCAGTTCACGCCGGACCTTCTCCCCGGCGATGTGACGGGCGTCTCCATCTTCAATCAGGGAACGCGCGTCTTCGAATACCGGCCCGGCCCGGTCGTCGCGCAGATTGTCCTGGCGGATGAGATCAACCGCGCGACGCCCAAGACGCAATCCGCGTTGCTCGAAGCGATGGAAGAGCGGCAGATCACGGTGGATGGCGAGACGCACGACCTGCCAATGCCCTTCGTCGTGCTGGCGACGCAGAACCCGATTGAGTACGAAGGGACCTTCCCGCTGCCGGAGGCGCAACTCGACCGCTTCCTCCTGCGCATCTCCCTCGGCTACCCGGCGCATATGGAGGAGATTTCCGTACTGCAGAATCAGATGTCCGGCCATCCGCTCTCACGCATCGAGCAGGTGGTGGATGTCAGCGAGTTGGTCACCGCGCAGCAGTACATCATCGAAAATGTGCGCGTGGACCCGCTGATCCTCGAATACATCGTCTCGATGGCCGAGGCGACGCGGCGGCACGATGAGATTTACCTCGGCGCAAGCCCGCGCGGCACGCTCGGGTTGCTCGCGTCGGCGCGGGCTTGGGCGGCGCTGGCCGGGCGGGACTACGTGCTGCCGGACGATGTCAAAGCGCTGGCGGAGCCTGTCCTGGCGCACCGGTTGATCGTCAGCCCGGCCGCGCGCATGCGGAATATTGACGGCCGGGGAATCGTTCGTGAACTCCTGCAGCGTATGCCCGTACCAGGTGCGACGCCATTCAATCAGCGGGTCGAGGGGCGACCGCGTGGAGCGCGCCCGTGAATGCGGCCAAGGTTGGCGCCCTGGCTATTGTCATTCTGATCGCGGCGCAGATAAGTGGCTGGGGTGTTCTCGACACGCTCTTCTTCGTCGTCGTCGGCGTGCTGATCGTCGCTTTCCTCTGGAGCCGCGTCAGCCTCCGTTCCCTCGCCCTGAAGCGAGAGACGCGGACGGATCGCGCCCAGGTTGGGCAGACGATGGACGAGCGCCTGACGATCGAGAATCGGGGCAAACTGGCGAAACTCTGGCTGGAAGTGCGCGATCACTCGACTTTGCCAGGTCATGCGTCCGCCGCGAGCCAGGTCGCGCATTTGCCCGCCGGCCAGCCCTACCACTGGCGCGTGCGCACCCGCTGCACGCAGCGCGGCAAGTTCACCATCGGCCCGCTGACGCTCCGTGGCGGCGACCCCTTCGGCCTCTTCCCGGCGCAACGGCTGATCCCTGAGACCACGAGCCTCGTTGTTTACCCCGCGACGGTAGATGTCTCGTCGTTCGTCGTCTCGGTTGGCGATCTGCCGGGCGGCGCGGCAACGCAGCGGCGCACCCATTACGTCACACCGAACGCGGCCGGCGTCCGCGAATATTTCTGGGGCGATTCCTTTAACCGCATCGCCTGGAGCACGACCGCGCGAACCGGCAAGTTGATGGTCAAGGAATTTGAACTCGACCCGACGACTGATGTCTGGGTGCTCGTTGATCTTCAGAAGCATGTTCATGCCGTCGCGCCGCCGCCGCAGCCGGGCGTGCCGGAGCCGGTGGACGAATGGGCGATTTCCACCGAGGAGACGGCGATTACGATTGCCGCTTCGATCATGCAGCATTTCGTCGAGCAAGGGCGCAATGTCGGCCTCGTCGCGCGGGGGATGCACACCGAGGTCGTCAACACCGATCGCGGCGAGCGGCAGACCCTGAAGATGCTCGAAGCGCTCTCGGTCGTCCATGCGGACGGCATGACCGATCTGCAGGAAGTGCTGACCGCCGAGTCGGTGCGTTTCGGACGCAACAGCGCGCTCGTCGTCGTCACGCCGTCCGCTGATGAGGGCTGGGTGGCGGGGTTGATGCCGCTCGTCTATCGCGGCGTCAAGGCGGTCGCCGTGATTGTGGACGCCGAGTCGTTCGGCGCGCCACGCGGCACGTACCGCGTCGTCACCAGCCTGACGGCGGCAAATGTCCCTGTGTACATGGTGCGGCGGGGTGAGGAAATTGGCCGCGCCCTCACGCATCCCATCGGCCTTTCGGACGCCGCGCCGCCGACGACCCGACCGACGCCCGAACCGCAGATCGCCCGCCCGCCGCGCGAGGAAGTACGCGGCGGCATCCCTGTCCAGCAACCGGCCGCTCCATAGTCGTTCGCTCCGTACGGCGCTGCTCCACGCGGCGCGGGGGTTCGCATCATGGCACAAGCGTTCGCGGACGTGAAGTCGAAACTGCGTAAACCGACGTGGGAGATGATGCTGCGCCCGCTCCGATTACCGGAAGGGTGGGGCACGTTCGCCCTCGTCGCGTTGATGGTGTTGCTTGTGCAGACGGCGATCCTGCGCGCGGAATGGGCGCCGGAACTGCGCATTTTGCCGTCCGTGACGTGGGCGGGGTTGCTCATCGGGTTCGTGCTCGCCCGCATCAGGCCGCTCCCGAACTACTACGCGCATCTGATCGGGTTCGTCGCTGGCATCGCGGTCATCTGGCTGCGCACGCTCGCCGTGGTTGACGACCGTTTCGGCGGGACGCGCGGCAAGTCGGTCGAACTCGCGCACCGCCTCGAGGCATATCTCCGTGCCGCGTGGAATGGCAAGGCGGAAGATGACTTGTTCCTCTTCGTCCTCGTCTGCGCCGCCCTGATGTACTTCTTCGCCTACTTCTCGATGTGGTGGATCTTCCGGTCGCACTGGCTCTCGCCGACGCTCGGCGTCGCCGGTCTCATCCTCCTCATCAACCTCGGCTACGACCGGGAAGATAGCGGGACATTCCTCTTTCTTTTTCTCCTCGTTGTCATCCCGCTGGCGATCCGCTTCTATGCCTTCCAGCAGGAGGCGCAGTGGCGCATGGCGCGCATCGCGTTTCCGGACTCGCTCGGCTGGCGCTTTCTCTCCGTTGCGACGGGGCTGACGCTCGCCTTGCTGGTGGTCGCGTACTTACTGCCCTTCTCCGTTCATGGTGGGCCGGTGCATACCGCGTGGGAGCAGGTCTCCGCGCCGTGGGGCAATATCGAAGGGCGCTGGGAGCAGTTCTTTCCCAGCATCGCGGGGCGCGGGCGGACGCGCAGCACCTTCCCCGGATTCGCTGCTTTTGGGGACTCGTTCCAACTCGGCGGCGGCCTTAATCTCCCTGAGGACCCGGCGGTCGCGCTGAAATGCGACACCATTCCCGGCCAGTACGTCAAGATGAACACGTACGACTACTACACCGGCCACGGCTTTATGAAGAAGGTGCCGGATGATTTCAAGGCCCAGCAACCGGACGGCAGTACCTACGATCCGCGCGTCTCACTCGATGCGAGCAAGGCCGTCCCGCTGCCACCGGCCGCCGATCAAACCGCGAAGAGCGCCAGTTGCTCCGCGCAACTCTTCCGCCCGCGTGGGAATATTCTGCCCATCACCGGCTCGCAACTCGAACAGATCAATACGCAAACCCTCGTGAGCCTCGGCTGGCAGAGTTATAACCTGACTGGTGCAA
>JAICJW010000408.1 GCA_025928215.1 Chloroflexia bacterium
CCAGGCGAGTTCGCCGTCCGCCCGGCCAAGGACGGCGCCGCTCCCCGCCAGCCAGCGGTCGTGCGCCTCCAGCCACGCGCGCGCCGTCTCCCGATTGCCCGCGTCTACGGCGACGGCGGCGGCGAGGCGTTGGAGCGCCATCGCCATCAAGAAGCTGCTCCCCCCGGGTTCGGTTACGGGGCCGTCGGGCAATACCTCCCGCACCAACCCCAGGACGAGATCGTACTCTCCCTGGGCGAAGGCGACTTGCCCGAGCACAGTGCGGGGGACCATTTCAATGGTCACGCTGCCCAGGGGCAACTGTCGGGCCAGCGCGCGCACCTCCTCCCATCGCCCCTCGATCATTGCGGATGGGAGGTACATGATGGCGATCGGGATCGCCGAGACTGTGCTGGCACTGCTCTTTTCCCAGAGCGCCTCCAGTTCAGCGCGGATCCGCCGCCGCTCCTCCATGCGATCCGGCCAGTAGGTCGCGAGCAGCCATGCCTGTTCGACCCACAACACGGTCGCCACTTCATTGAACGCGCCCGTGGCCGCATAGGCTGCGCGGGCGCGTGCCGCCGCTTCTCGGGCCGCGTCCGGCCTGCCGAGGGCGGCTGAAACGATGGTGTGCGCGAGGAACGCGTCGCCGGTCGTCGCGCGTTGATCACGCGCTCTATCGCCCACCAGGGCGCACGCCTCGGTGTAGGTGCCGGTATGAGCGAGGAGCCAGGCCAGGATACCCCGCCCCTGGTCCCGATCGAGCGTGCGGCCGATCAGCTGCCGTCGCTCGTGAAGCAGCGCGCGCTCCGCGTCGGAGAGGGCAGCGAGGGCAGCGAGGGCCGATCGAACTTCCGCAATGCCACCGCGCACGTCGCCGTCATAATACCGGGTCGTGCCGTGATATAAGTGGGAGACTGCCGCGAGGACAGGATCGCCCGCGCGCTCCGCCAATCTGAACGCCTCTTCCAAGTGGGCGCGGTCCCTTCCCATCCCGGGAAACTGTTTCATCCGCCCCAGGGAGAATTGCAGCCAACCCCGCGTGCCCGCAGTCGCGTCACTGTCCGGCATACGGGCGAGCGCCTCCTCGTAGCGCTGCGACGCCGTCACCCACGCGTAGGTGCGATGCGCCTCCTCGCCCGCTCGCACCAGCCACTCGGCAGCCCGCGCATCCCCCGCTTGACGGAAATGATGCGCCACCGCGTGCGGATCGGGAGCGGGCGTCGCGGCAAGCGACTCGGCGATCGACCGGTGCCACACCCGCCGCCGCGAGAGCGGCACCGCTTCGTGAAGAGCTTCCCGGATCAAGGCGTGGACGAAGTGGATCGCCATTCCCCCTTCTTCCTCTTCCACCACCCGCGCCGCCGCCGCCCGCTCCACGAGATCGAGCAACGTCTCCTCGCTGACCCCGCTCACCGCCCGTAATAGCGCGAGGGGCGCCTCTTGCCCGATCACGGCCGCGAGCGACAGCAAGCGCTCCGCCTCATCCCCCAGGCGCGTCAGCCGCCGATCAATCAGTTGCCGCAAGAGGAGCGGTACCCGCGCACGGGTGAGATCGTGGAGCATCCAGCCGCCGGCGCGCGCGCGCAGGAATCTCTCTTCCTCCAGTGCCCGCAACAGCTCGACGCAGAAGAGCGCGTTCCCCTCGGAGCGTACGATCAGGTATGCCGCCAGGCGCCGCTCGTCCGCCGCGGCGAGCCCGTAGCGGGCGTGGACGAGCGACCGGATATCGTCGTCCGTCAACGGGGCTAGGTCCACGCGCGTGGCGTCGGCCTCCCGTACAAGGTCCGGGAAGACCTGGTAGAGCGGTTGTGCACGATCGAGTTCATCCCCCCGGTAGAGGCCGAGCACGACAAGCGGTGTGGTGCGCAGGGAGCGGCAGAGAAAGCGCAGCAGATCGAGGCTGGCCGGATCGGCCCAGTGCAGGTCCTCCAGCACCAGCAGCAGCGGCTGGCGGGTGGCGAGCGCGGTGAGGTAGTCCTGGACGCGCGCGAAGATCGTCAACTGGCTGGGCGTGTCGTCCGCCCGTGCATCGGCGGCAAAGGGCGCGGGCAATGACATGCCGGGCACGGGGGGGGCATCCGCGAGGAGCTCGCGCCACGGCCCGTACGGCGGGGTTTCCACCAGGTCATAACACTGCCCGGTGAGGACAGCGAAATCCTGTTCGGCGGCCTCGTCACCGATTGCCCGCGCGAGGGCGGTCTTGCCCATACCGGCCGCACCGCCGACGAGGACCAGGCTGCCGTGCCCGTCGAGCGCGGCGCGGAGCCGATCACCGAGCAGCCGACGCTCCCGCCCCCGCCCCACGAAGGATGGCGCGGCGGCGGGGGCGAGCGACCGGTCCGGGACGTTGTCCATGACGGCTTCTCTCTGGTTGCGTGGGCGAGCGCCGAGACGCACCGGATGTGCTGACGCGACACATCGTACAAAAGCAGATGACGACTACTAGTGGGTATAACGCAGATCGTGGCATTGCGTGACGGTAGCGCCGTGCAGGCGAACCGTTCGCATCGCTCTCGGTCCTCTTCGCCCACCGACTACCCACACCGGGCGTAGAATGATCAAGGCGCGAGCGGCCATGACGATCTGGCGACCATAGCCCTGACGACGATACACGGGATGGGGTAATCACGCCACGCAACCCCGACGCCTTGTACGTCCTCTACTTTCAGATGGAGAGGCAAAGCCTCCTGAGGAGAGGTGAGCAATCGCGCCACGTCCGCTCCTTCGGGTACATGGGAAGCTGCGTTCGGGCCGTCGCGTACACTGTTTTGTGTTTCGTCAGTCGACCCTCAGACGATGGGGGCATATTTCGGTCTCATTCGCGACGGAAATTACGGGGGTGCGATCAGCATGCCACATATCCTACCAGACGAGGGCATGACCATGCATGCGGATAACACGCCGACCGATGCGCGGCATGCCCCCCCGTTTCTCGGACCGCGACAACTCCTGGCGGAACTCCTCGGCACCTTCGCACTCACGCTGGTGGCTGCGGGCGGTCCGGTGATTGTCGCGGCCAGCGGGACGGAGATTGGCCTGCCCGCGCTGGTGGTCGCGCCGGCCCTCCTTGTGATGGCGATGATCTACACGGTCGGTAACCTCTCCGGCGCCCATTTCAATCCCGTGGTGACCCTGGCATTTGCCTTACGCAAGGACTTCCCCTGGCGCCGCGTGCCGGGATACTGCGTGACGCAGTTGGTCGGGGCCACACGGCTGCGCTACTCCTGCGCGCGCTGTTCGGTCGCGTCGGTGATCTGGGTGCGACGCTGCCACACCTCGGCACGCGCGTTTCGCTGGTTATGGAAATCGTCCTGACGTTCCTGCTCATAACGGTGATCCTGGGAACGGCTTCGAACCACAAACTGGTCGGCCATGTCGCGGCGCTGGCCGTGGGCGGGACGATCGCCCTCGACGGGCTCTTCGCCGCGCCAATCTCCGGTGCATCGATGAATCCCGCTCGCTCCTTCGGTCCCGACGTGGTGGGCGGCCAGATGGGCACGTTCTGGGTCTATCTCGTCGGGCCAGTAACGGGCACCCTCCTGGCGGTACTGATCGCCTGGCTCCTCCGCGGCGGGACGTCCAAACACGCGATCGAGGTTGCTCAGGGAGACGCGGGGGAAATTAGCCAGCGCGATCGATAAGATGTGTGCCGTCCTGTGTCACCCACTCGTCACCTGGGGTCGCCGCTCGACTCACACGCCGTCCACGCCACTGCGCCGAGCAACGCGGCACCGACCGCCGCGAGCTATCCGTAGTCCATAGGCGCGATGATCGCACTGCGACGAGATTCCCCGCCCCCAACGCGGCACCTGCCATGGGGGAGCGAGGCGGCGCAGACCGAGCCAAGACTTATCCGGCAAATATGTGCACTTGCAG
>JAICJW010000456.1 GCA_025928215.1 Chloroflexia bacterium
GCAAAGAAAGAGGGGAGACGCACGCCTGCGGCTCCCCTTTCATGCGCCGTGGCGGCGCGCCGGTTGTCGGTTCATCAGTGACGCGTGATTACCTCATACCCATCTCTACGTTTCGGAAAGGTGTTAGGCTGCCCCGGCCGCTTCCAGTCGCTGGCCAACCGTGTCGAGCGTGCGGCCAACACGGGCCTTCAGGGCGACCTTCTCGCGCTGAGCACGCTGCACGCGTTCCGCTTCCCGAAGCAGCTGCTCGCGTGCTGCCTGCGCTATCCGTTCCTCGACGTACATCTGGGCCAATACTACCTCCTGCAAAGGCAACATGGTGTTCACCACTTTCATTGCTGGGCGCAGTGATACTCCCACCGCGCGTACTATCTTCGTTGTTTCTCCCGCTTCTTCTTGCGGAAGAGGAGCGTTCGCACCTCGACAAGCCCGTGCTCTACGAGGATCATCGGGTCCGCGATGCTCGGCATCGTGGCCGCGTCTCCGGCGATTTTCTTCATCGGGTCACTCCTTTCCGAGTCGTCATGCGCGTCGTTCGCGTCCTCCGTGGCGCCATCGTGCCACTCCTTTCTTCTCTGCCCGGCTTTCTGCACCGCACCGGGCGACAAAAACAAAACCGGCGGCCCCACTCATGGGGACCGCCGGCGTGGTGCCGACTCTGGCGACGAAGGGCGTCAGTCAATGACGCTCCGCGCGCGGTGATCCCCCCGTGAAACGGTGGCAAGCGGGTTCGCGTTGCCGATACCGGACCGGTAATGCATAGCCATTGGGGATCTCCTTTCCATCGCGTTCATGCTGTCGCATCGTACTATGACTGTATCCGCAACTAGGCATATCTTGTCGCATCGCTAGAATAACATCTCCCATCGGGAAGTCAACCTGTTCCTTTGGACAGGTCCGTGCCGGAGGATGGGCGGAAGTCAATCGTCGGGAAGAGCGCGCGGTCGAACGCTGTTGCTCCGCCGTCACCGAGGGCGAGGATGGCCTGAAGGCAATGTTCGGTTTGCGCCCGGAGCGATGCGACATCCACGCCGTGGCAGCGATCGGGGAAGGGCGCGAGATTGAGCAGCGCGGCGGTCCAGATTTTCCGCGCCCCCTCGCCGTTGCCGCGCGTGATATGGAAGCAGGCGACGCTCACCTGAATAATCCCCTGCCAGAGAACGCGGATATAGCCCGGCTCGTGCAACCACGCATGTTCCAGTGTCTCGTGGCACTGGAAATACTCGCCCGCGTTGAACTCGCGCACGGCCTGGACGAGCGCGGGCGGTGGCGCGTCGGTGCAACGGGCGGTCTCAATCAGCCGGTATTTGTGATCCCGAATCTCGCCCGGCTGCGCTTCTGGCGGCTGATAGCGGGGCATCAGTCGCCGCCTCCATGCGCGAGGGGCAGGGTGAGATAAAAGGTGGTGCCGGCCCCCGGCGCACTTTCCAGCCAGATGCGCCCGTGCATCAGGGCAAGCAACCGCCGCGTGAGCGTCAGGCCGAGGCCGGTTCCTTCGTATTTCCGGTTAATCGAAGTATCAATCTGGCGGAATTCCTGCCAGATGAGCGGCATATCCGCCGCTTTGATGCCGATACCGCTGTCCGCGATGGCGATCCGCGCTTCGCAATCGCTGGTGATGCTGGCGGTCAACGTGATCGTGCCGCCATCGGGCGTGAATTTGTTGGCATTCGAGAGGACATTGAGGATCACCTGTCGCATCCGTCCGGCGTCCGCGTAGACCGCTGGGAAGTCCGACGGTATGGTGTACGTGTACCGCTGCAACCGCTGCGCGAAGAGCGGCGACATGATCCGGTTCACGCTGGCCAGTTCGTGGCGGAGGTCAAGCGGTTCGGGCGCGAGCGTCATCTGGCCCGCCTCGACCTTCGTGAGATCGAGCACATCGTTAATCAGCGTCAGCAGATGCTGGCCGCTGCGGAGGATGTCGAGCAGGCTTTCGCGCCGTTCCTCCGGCTCCGCGATAATGTCATCATACAGCAGCTCCGCGAAGCCGATAATCGCATTGAGCGGCGTGCGCAGTTCGTGGCTCATCGTCGCGAGGAAGACACTCTTGTGCTTGTTCGCCTCGGCGAGGTCCGCGTTCAGGAGCCGTAATTCCTCCACCTGTCCCTCGACGCGCTCGTACAACCGGGCATTCGCGACGGCGATGGCGACCTGGGCTGCGACGCGCTCGATCCGCCGCGCGTCGTCGGGGGTTAGGGAATCCGCCGCCTCGCCCATCACCGAGAGCACGCCGATCGGTTGCCCGGTGACGACCAGTGGCACGACCACCATGTTCGTCGGGTATTCGGACATCGCCTGCAACGGTGGGAGCGGCAAACCCTCCCGCGCGACATTGCCGATATAGAGTGGCCGCGCCGATGTAAAGACATGGCCGCGCAGCGATCCCTCAATCGGGATGTGATGGCCCCGCTGGTTGCCCTCCTCAGCGGTGTCGGTAATGACGAGCAGATGCTCCATATCCGGTTCGACGACGCAAATCGAAGCGCGGTCGTACGCGACCATCTCTCGCAGCGACGAGAGCACGCGATCGAGCACGGTCGTGAGGTTCAGCGACGAACTGACGACTTGCCCGATGGCATTCAAGTTCTCCACATCCTCCGCACGGCGTTGCAGTTCCTCGGCGAGGCGGGCATTCTGCATCGCAACGGAGAGTTGCTCCGCGACGCGCGCCGCGAGATCAATCTCCGCGTCGGTGAACTGGTGCGGCTCCTCGGTCGCGTCAACGCCGATGGTGCCGATCATCTCGCCGCGCACAACGATTGGCACGAGGAGGATGGACTTGGCGCGCCGCGTCCGCCACAATTCCCGTTCGACATCGGCGATCGGATCACGCTCGATGTCATTGATGACGAGGGGCGAGAGGTGGCGCATCAAGTGTTCGAAGGCCGGGTTGTGCGTGACCGGGATGCGCGTGTTTCCCCAGTCAATCTGCCGTGTGGCTGAGGAAAAGGCGACAACCGTCGCGTAGGTGCGGTCCTCCGACAGCATGGCAACGCCGCCCTGCGAGAAGCCGAACAAATCGAGGAGCGCTTCGGTCGCCGTTTGGCAGAGGGTAATGAAATCGTGCGACGAATTGACACCAACCGCCAGGCGGTTGAGGGTGGCGAGTTCGGCGTTCTGGCGGCGCAATTCCTGATTGCTCTCCTCCATCGCCCGGCGGAGCGTCACTTCCTGCGTGACGTCGGCAATGGTCGCGAGTAGGCGGACGATCTCGCCGCCCCGGTCGCGCACCGGCGCGAACGAGAAATCCCA
>JAICJW010000033.1 GCA_025928215.1 Chloroflexia bacterium
AAAGACCACCGATGCGACGAGGCTCAACCCCCCGGCGACAAAGAATGTCCCCCGTTGCCCCACCGTATCGGCGAGGGTGCCGCCGAAGATCGGGCCGAGGGCGCCAGCGATGAACTGTGTCGATTGCAGCGTGCCGATGGTCTGGGATAACCGCTCCTTCGGCACGGTGATGGAGAGGACGGCGAGGGCGAAGGAGTTGAAGCCGGAGAAGACGCCGAGCAGGATGCGCAGGGCGAGCAGTTGCCAGATATTCGTCACCAGTCCCATCATCGTGATGAGAACCACGTAGGCAATCAGCGAGCGCAGAACCATCGGCTTATTGCCGGTCCGTTCGGCGATGCGCACCCAGAAGGGGGTGAGGATACCGCCGAGGAGCGGGCTGACGCCGACGAGCAACCCGGACCAGAGCGCGGCGCGGTTGGGGTCGTGGATGCCGAGCCGCTGCACATATTGCGGCAGGAACGGCATCACGAAGGTGAAACTGAGAAACGAGATGAGGACTGAGGCGTAAATTGCCCACTGGTTGCGCTGCCACGGCTCCCACGAATGAGGATTCCAGCGTGAAGCGCGGCGCGGATCGGCTTCGACGGTTGCAGACACAGTCGCAGGCTCCCTGCTCAGGTCAGTCGGTCGCTCTCCCTATCCTAGCACAGCGAGCGGCAATGCAGCGCCGGACGGAATCAGGCGAAGGCAGATCGGGCGGCGATTTGGAAACCTGCCAAAACGCCACTGGTCACGACAGCATCTCCGGTCGCCTCGACACGGACGACGTACGTGTCACTTTCGCATTCAAATACCGAGACCATTTCGCGCTCCGGATCAACGATCCAGTATTCGGGCACGCCGCATCGCGCATACACTGCCTTCTTCGCGTATCGGTCGTGCAACCCGGTACCGGGAGAAAGCACTTCGATGCAGAGGTCGGGCGCACCCACAACAACGCCCAATTTATTGGCCTCCGCAAACTCTCTAAGGAGTTTGCCAAGCCGCCATACGGTGTCCTGATGCTGGAAATTCGGTGAGGGAGACCCGATCAACTCTCCTTCAATCACCTGATAGCGCTTCCCATCGTCAGGCAGCAGGCAGTATTCGTCGTAGGTCATCGGTAGTGGATCGGATCGTCGTAGTGCCATCACTGCCGCTCCAAGCAGTATCGCCATTCGAGAAGGAGAGTGTATCGCGTCTCATGCGAGGGCGTTTTCCCATGCCGTGCTCAGGTTGTGAAGCGGCACGTTCATGATGCCGCGCAGCGCGAACTGGCGTATCTCCGTCGTCCTGCCAACGATAGAGAGGGAAAGATCGAGCGCCGCCGCATACTCCTCGATTCGCCCGATAGCCTCCGGCGCGACCGCAAGCAGAACGCGTGACGCCGCTTCGCCGAAGAGCAACGCATCGAGCCGACCATCAACGGCGGTGGAGAGCGCACCCGGCAGGTCCACCTCGCAGCCGACCCCGCCAGCGATGCACGCTTCAGCGAGCGCGACGGCGAGGCCACCATCGGCGAGATCGTGGGCGGCGCGGACGTACCCCGCCCGAATCGCCCGGCGCACGCATGCCTGCACCGCCGCTTCTACCATGAGATCGAGCACGGGCGGTGCGCCCGCCTCGGTGCCACAGATCGTCGCGAGATAGAGCGACGCGCCCGTCGTTGCCATTGTGGGGCCGAGCAGGAGGAGCGTGGCGTCCGGCGGTAAGGCCATGCCAACGCGCTGGTCAATGTCATCGAGTACGCCCGCCATGCCGACAATCGGGGTCGGCAGGATCGCTCCCGCGATACCGTCGTTGTAGAGGCTGACGTTGCCGCTGACGACCGGGACGGCGAGCGCCCGGCAGGCGTCCGCCAGGCCGCGCACCGCTTCGCGCACTTGGAAGTAGATTTCCGGTCGTTCCGGGGTCCCGAAGTTGAGGCAGTCCGTCACCGCGACGGGTTCCGCCCCGACACAGGCGAGGTTACGCGCCGCTTCGGCGACCGCATGCATCCCACCGAGGTAGGGATCGAGGCCGCAATAGCGCGCGTTGCAATCGGTCGTCAGCGCGACGCCACGCCGGGTGCCGCGCACGCGGAGCACCGCCGCATCGCCGACGCCGGGGCCAAGCACGGTGTTCGTGCCGATGGTGTGATCGTAGGTCTCCCAGACGGGACGCTTGGAGGCAATATCCGGGTGACTGAGGAGACGTGTGAGCGCGGCGACGACATCCACCGGCGCGATGTCCGGCACCTGTCGGGGATCGAAGGCCCGTCGCTCAATGGTCTCCGCGCTTTCGATGGCGGATGGCGTGTAGGTTGGGCACCCTTCGGTGAGCAGATCGGTCGGCACATCCACAACGAGCGTGCTGCCGTCGCGGATACGGACACGGCCATCGTCAGTGACGACGCCGACGGCATCCGCGTGCAGTTCCCATCGCGCAAAGCGATCGCGGACGCGCCGCACTGCCTCCGGCTTGACGATTACGAGCATCCGTTCCTGGCTCTCGGAGAGCATCACTTCGTACGCCGTCATGCCGCGCTCGCGCCGGGTGATGGCGCGCACGTCAATCTCGATGCCTGTGCCGGCGCGCCCGGCGCACTCAACCGCGCTACTCGTAATGCCCGCCGCGCCGAGATCCTGCATGCCGACGACATCATCGGTTTCGAGCAGTTCGAGGCATGCTTCCATCAGCAGTTTTTCGAGAAACGGATTGCCCACTTGCACGGCGGGCCGCCGCTCCATCGCCGCTTCGTCAAGGTCCCCAGAGGCGAACGTCGCGCCCTGGATACCGTCGCGCCCCGTCGCCGCGCCGACGAGTAGGAGGACGTTCCCCGGTTCGCCGGCGCTCGCCCGCGTTACCCGTTCGTGCGGCGCGATACCGACGCACATCGCGTTGACGAGTGGATTACCGCGATAGGAGGGGTGAACATTGATCTCACCGCCGACGGTCGGGATGCCGAGCGAGTTGCCGTAGCCGCCGATCCCCGCGACCACACCGCCGAACAAATAGCGATTGCGTGGCTCGTCGAGCGGGCCGAAGCGCAAGGCATCGAGGATGGCGATGGGGCGCGCGCCCATGGTGAAGATGTCCCGCACGATGCCACCGACGCCCGTCGCCGCGCCCTGATACGGCTCGACGGCGCTCGGGTGGTTGTGCGACTCCATCTTCAGGGCGAGGGCGAGACCATCGCCGATGTCCACGACGCCGGCATTCTCGCCCGGCCCTTGCAGGACGCGCGGCCCGGTCGTTGGGAACATCGTGAAAAGCGGGCGCGAGTGCTTATAGCCGCAATGCTCGCTCCAGAGCGCGCCAATCATGCCGAGTTCGACGCGTGTGGGATACCGGCCAAGCATCTCGACGGCCTGGGCATATTCCGCGCGGGAGAGGGCGACCTCGCGAAGGTCCGCGTCGGTCGCGGGGGTATCCGGTACCGAGACCTGCATGCGGTCTGTCTCAGCCATCATCGGGCCACGCCGCCGGCAACGAGCAGGCTGCGCAGCACCATCAGGCCGTCGTCGCCGCCGATCAGCGATTCCGCGCCGCGTTCCGGGTGCGGCATCAAGCCAACGACATTCCCGGCAGAGTTGCAGACACCGGCGATATGCGCGGTCGCGCCGTTCGGGTTGGCCTCGGCGGTGATGGCTCCGGTCGCCGTGCAGTACCGGAAGACAATCTGCCGGTCCGCCTCGATGCGGTGGAGCGTTTCCGTATCCACGACATACCGCCCTTCGCCGTGCGCGACGGGCAGGCGAAGGATGGCTCCCTGCGGAATGTCCGCCGTCCACGCGGTATCAGTCCGCTCGGTGCGGATATGCACCCAGTGGCAGCGGAACCGCAGCCCCGCGTTGCGCATCAGGACGCCGGGGAGCAATCCGGCCTCCGTCAGCACCTGAAAGCCATTGCAGATGCCGAGCACGGGCCTGCCCGCCGCCGCGAAATCCGCCACGGCGCTCATGACGGGCGCGAAGCGGGCAATCGCCCCAGCGCGGAGATAATCGCCGTACGAGAATCCCCCCGGCAGCACGACGGCATCAAAGCGGCTGAGGTCGGTTTCGGTGTGCCAGACGCGCTCGGCGGGCGTGCCGAGGGCATCGCTGAATGCGTAGACAGCGTCCATATCGCCATTGCTACCGGGGAAGGAGACGACCGCGCATTTCATGTTGCCTAAACCCCCTGCCCCTCTTCCCCGCTGGGGAAGGGGAGATTCACCACGCTTCCGAATCGAGTTCATCGCCGGTGTCGGTATCGCCGTAGGCTTCGTCCACGACGTAGGCATAATCCTCGATTACCGGGTTCGCGAGGAGTTTGTCGCACATCTCCTCGATCTTCGTTCGCGCTTCCAGTTCGTCGTGTGCGACGAGCACGAGTTCGATGTACTTGCCGACGCGGACATTCGAGACGCCGCCGTAGCCGAGTTGTTGGAGGCCGCTCTCGACGGCCAATCCCTGCGGGTCGTTGACGACGGGCTTCAGCATCACCGTCACACCCGCTTGCCATCGTGGCATACCTCACCCCCCGGCCCCCTCTCCTTTGCTACCGAGCAAAGGAGAGGGGGAGTACGGCATACCGCCCGTGTGCGGGAGCGGCGTGCCGGTCAATCGTTCGTACGCACGCAGATAGCGTGTCCGTGTCGCGTCCGCCACAGCAGGCGGCAGGGTGGGCGCGGGCGGCTGTTTGTTCCAGCCGGACGCCTCCAACCAGTCGCGGAGGGGCTGCTTGTCCATGCTCGCCTGTGGCCGTCCCGGTTCGTAGGTTTCCACGTCCCAGAAACGTGACGAATCGGGTGTCAGCAATTCGTCAATCAGCGCGAGGCGGCCATCGAGGTAGCCGAACTCGAACTTCGTGTCCGCGAGGATGATTCCACGCGCGGCAGCGTACGCACTCGCCTCGGCATAGAGCGCCAACGTCTTCCTTTCCAGTTCATGCGCGAGGTCGGTGCCGATTTCCGCCGCCAGCCGTGCGGGCGTGATGTTCTCGTCGTGCCCATCATCGTTCTTCAGCGCCGGTGTGAAGAGCGGGCGCGGTAACTGCGCGCTCTCGGTGAGGCCGGAAGGGAGGTCGTACCCCGCGACGCTGCCCGTCCGACGGTATTCTGCCCACCCCGAACCGGCGAGATAGCCGCGCGCGACACACTCGATGTCAATGCGCTCGGCGCGCCGTCCGATCATCATCCGGCCATCCAGCATATCCCGCTGGGCAGCGAGCGTCGGGGGCAGGTCGGCGACATCGGCGGAGACGAGGTGGTTGGGAACGAGATCGCGCATCCGATTGAACCAGAAGAGCGAGAGGCCGGTAAGGACTCGTCCCTTATCCGGGATGCCATTCGGCATCACGACATCGAAGGCGGAGATACGATCCGTCGTCACGAAGAGCAGCAGATCATCGGTGAGTCGGTACGTGTCGCGCACCTTGCCGCGCCGGAAGAGCGTCAGGCCGGGGAGGTCGGTGGTCAGAAGTGCATCCATCGCTCTCACTCCTTGCCGATGCCGAGGCGGACGAACGCGGTCTCGATGTGCGCCAGATGGTAGCCGGGATCGAAGAGCGCCGCCAGTTCGTCCGGCGCGAGCAGTTCGGCGACCGTCGGATTCCGACCGAGGATACTTTGCAGCGGTTCGCCCGTCGCCCATGATTCCATCGCGCCGCTCTGGACGATCTTGTAGGCATCCTGCCGCGCCATGCCGTGCTCGGTCAATGCGAGCAGGACGCGCTGCGAGGCGACGAGGCCATGGGTGGATTCGAGGTTCGCGCGCATCCGCTCCGGGAAGACGACGAGTTCATCCATGATCCGCGTGAAGAGGCGGAGCATGTAATCAGTGAGGGTGAACGACTCCGGGAAGATGATCCGCTCCGGCGCGCTGTTGGAGATGTCGCGCTCGTGCCAGAGCGGGACATTCTCCATCGCGGCGATGCTGTACGACCGGACGATGCGGGCGAGGCCGCTGATCCGCTCGGTCTTGTGCGGGTTTCGCTTGTGCGGCATCGCGCTCGACCCCTGCTGATCTACCGCCGCGCCGAGCGAGACGGGCAAATTCGGATCGTCCTCGACCGGTGTTTTCGCGCCGCCACCGCCGAACGGTTCCTCGACTTCATGAACTTCCGTACGCTGAAGGTGGCGGATTTCGACGGCGAACTTCTCCAGCGAGGTGGCGAGCAAGGCGAGGGCCATGATGACCTGCGCGTGCCGGTCACGCTGCAAAATCTGCGTGCTGACCGGGGCGGGCGAGAGGCCGAGCAGGGCGCAGGCGCGTTCCTCGATCTCCGGCGGCACATGCGCGTGCGTGCCGACCGCGCCGCTGATTTTGCCGTAAGCCATCTGGGCGCGGGCCGCCTCGATGCGCGTGCGGTGGCGGCGAATTTCATCCACCCACATCGCCAGCACGAAGCCGAAGGTGAGTGGCTCGGCGTGGACGCCGTGCGTCCGCCCGATCATCAATGTCATCTTGTGCGTCACGGCCTGCTTTGTCACGGCATGCTCGAAGGCCGCCAGTTGATCGAGGATCAGGTCGAGTGCATCCACCGTCAGGAGCGAAAGAGTCGTATCCACGACATCCGAACTGGTCAGGCCCATGTGGACGTAGCGGGCAGCGTCGCCGATCGTCTCGCCCATCGCCCAGAGGAAGGCGGTTGTGTCGTGATCGGTGCGGCGCTCGATCTCGCGGACCCGTTCGGGATCGGCAGAGGCGGTGCGGATCGTCGCCATCGCCTCCGCCGGGATCGCGCCGCGCTCCGCCCACGCCGCGCAGACGGCGATCTCGACTCGCACCATCGTATCTATCCGGTGCCGCTCGCTCCAGATCTGCCCCATCGCCGGGTGCGTGTAGCGCCCTACCATATCAAAGGACCTCCGCCACGACCGCACCATCGAGGTACGCCGATTCCGCGTGCAGAAGCCGGGTAGGCAGCACGCGATTATGCAGATCGTTGTCTGTGATCGCAAGAATGCGCAGATAGTTGTCGGTCAGGCCGCTCCACCGCCCACCCGGCTCGCGGTCTTCCCAGAGCACGTCCATCGTGCGCCCGACGAATCGCCGGTGGTAATCGAGCGCCAGTTCATTCGAGAGGGCGAGCAGGCGCGCCATTCGCTCCTTCTTTACGTCCGGTCGTACCTGATCGGCCATTCCTGCCGCTTCGGTGCCGGTACGCTCGGAGTAGGGGAACGCGTGCATCTTGCTGAACGCGAGTTCGCGACAGAAGGCGAGTGTTTCCGCGAACTCCGCGTCGGTCTCGCCGGGGAAACCGACGATCACATCCGTCGTGATCGAACAATCGGGGATCGCGGCACGCACGCGCTCGACGGCGCGGCGGAACTGATCGGGATTGTAGCGGCGGCGCATCGCCCGGAGCACGCGAGCCGAGCCGGACTGAATCGGCATATGGAGGTGCCGTGCCATCCGCGCATCTTCCCAGCAGGCGAGCAAATCCGGCTTTAGCTCGGCAGGCCCGACACTCGTCAGCCGGATGCGCGGCGGCGTCGGCCCCGCAAGAATCGTTCGCAGCAGGTCGGGCAAACGAAGGACTGAATGGGGAGGGCGCATGCTACGCGCACCTACCTGCTGCCGACTGCTGACTGCCGACTGCTGACTATCCTCCCGATACATCCCGACGTACGTGCCGGTCAGCACGACTTCCTGATAACCCATCGCCGCGCTTGCCGCGACCTCACGGCAGACGCGCTCCGCCGCGACGCTCGCCGAACGGCCCCGCGCGCGCGGGACGATGCAGAAGGTGCAATGGGCGTCGCACCCCTCCTGAATTTTGATCGTGCGCCGGGTGCGGTGCGCGGCGTGAATGTGCAAGTGGGTATCCGACAGTCCGACCGCCGCGAGCCGGTCCGCGAATCGCTCGACCGCCTCCGCGACGACCCGCTCCTTGTCCACTGAGCCAAGCACGAAGTTCACCTCCGCCATCGCGGCGGCATCCTCCGGCGCGACCGCCGTGTAGCAGCCGATGGCGGCGACCATTGCGCCTGTGCCGCCATTCTGACGCGCCTTTCGCAGATACTGGCGGCCCTTCTTGTCCGCGATGTGTGTGACGGTGCAGGTATTGACGATGTAGAGATCGGCGGGCGCATCGAACGGCACTTCCGCGAAGCCCTGCTCGATCAACGCGAAGGAGATCGCCTGCGCGTCGGCGGTGTTCAGTTTGCAGCCGAGGGTATGGATAGCGAAGGTCGGTCGTGATGGATCGCGATACGGCTCATCTCGTATCGTGATCGCATCGAGACTGATACGGGTAATCGGAATCGGGATGGGCGCGTCATTGCGCTCATCGTGATCGAGATCGTGCGCTGTCACCATGTTCACCATGCAGTTCGATGACCCTCGCTTCGCGGGTGAATCGTGGTTCACCGCATCGCCGCAAGTATAGCAGACGCGTGTACGTATGGATGGCGCGGCGAGAAACCGTCGTGGAGGGCGTATTTATCTTTCGTCCGCCAGTTGGGCGTGGTAGGCTGTATGATACTGGTGGGAAAGGCGACACTACCGGTCATGTTTCATATCTCCATCACGGGAAGGGAGCAACCGCAATGGCCCAGACAATGACGCGGCCGACCGCTACCGACGGCGGAGGCGAAGGCGCGCTGACGAGCGAAACGCTGACCCATTTCGGGGACGCGTTCGCCGCCAATCCGACCTACCGGCTGGCGCAGAACGCGGTGACGCAGATCACCGTGGACGATGTGACGCTCAATCGCGGCATCGTCACGAACACCGATCACACCTTTTCCACGTTCCTCGACGATTGGGGCGTGACCAACCAGAAGCAGAGCGGCCGCTGCTGGATGTTCGCCGGCCTCAACCTGCTCCGCGTCGCCGCGATGAAGAAGATGAACACCAAGGAGTTCGAGTTCTCGCAGAATTACACGATGTTCTGGGACAAACTGGAACGGACCAATTACTTCTTCGAGGCGATCATCGAGACGGCGGATCGCGATGTGGACGACCGGCTCGTCGCCTTCCTGCTCGAAGGCCCGCTCGGTGATGGCGGGCAGTGGAACATGTTCGTCAATCTCGTCAAGAAGCACGGCCTCGTCCCGAAGGCGCAGATGCCGGAGACGGAGAGTTCATCCAGCACGCGCAAGATGAACGCCATCCTCCGCAGCAAGTTACGCGAAGGGGCGAAGGCGCTGCGCGAGATGCACGCTGCCGGTGAGAGTGTCGAGGCGCTCCGCACGAAAAAGCAGGAGTACGTGCAGGTCGTCCATCGCATCCTCTCCATCCATCTCGGCACGCCGCCGGAGCGGTTCGTGTGGCAGTGGAAAGATAAGGAAGGCGCCTTTCATCGCACCGAGGAGCTGACGCCGCAGCAGTTCGCCGCCGAATTCGTGGATCTGCCGCTCGATGACTACGTCTGCCTCGTCCACGATCCGCGCGCGAGCAGCCCGGTAGGCCGGACATTCACTGTACAGTATCTCGGCAACATCGTTGGCGGCGAGCGTGTGACCTATCTCAATGTGGACATCGCGCTGATGAAGGAGATCACGAAGCGGACGCTCGAAGAGGGCGACCCCGTCTGGTTCGGCTGCGATGTCGGCAAGATGATGCAGCGTAGCCTCGGCCTCTGGGACAAGCGATTGTTCGACTACGAAACGCTCTATGACACGACCTTTCCGCTTGACAAGGATGCGCGGCTCGACTATCACGAGACGCAGATGACGCACGCGATGCTCTTCACGGGCGTGGATGTCGTGGATGGCGCGCCGCGCCGCTGGCGCGTCGAGAACTCCTGGGGCGCGGAGAACGGCCAGAAGGGCTTCTATACGATGAACGACTCGTGGTATGACGAGTATATGTTCGAGATCGCCGCCCGCAAGGAGTATCTGCCCGCCGATCTGCGCGCCGCGCTCGATCAGGAGCCAATCGTCCTCCCCGCGTGGGACCCGATGGGCGCGCTCGCGCGATAGCGGGGATGAACCTCACCCCCAGCCCCTCTCCATTGCTGCCAAGCAATGGAGAGGGGCTGGGGGTGAGGTTCATCCTGCTTGCCGTGGCGATCATTTCCTTGCATCATGGGACATGGGAAGTCGTCGCTATCGGGAGTCTGGATGCCAGCAACAACGCCACGGGCGCGGTATCGCGAAGTCTTGCAAATCCTCGCACGGCATGGATTCGGGTTCGTCGTTCGACCGCGCGCCTGGCCGTTCGGTGGCGATTCCTATGAGGCGCCTGAATCGGTGGAGTTGCGCCGCCCGGCGGAACTGCGGCAGGCACTGGAAGAACTCGGCACCACCTTCATCAAACTCGGCCAAATCCTGAGTACCCGCCCCGACCTATTGCCGCCCGCCTACGTCGCGGAACTCCAGAAATTGCAGGATGCCGTCCCGCCTGTGCCGACCGCGCTGATCACCGAACGGATCGAGGAGCAACTGCGGCGGCCCGTTGAGGCGCTCTTTACCTTCTTCGATCCGGTGCCGCTCGCTGCCGCGTCCATCGGTCAGGTCCATGCGGTGACGCTACCGGGGGGGATTGATGCGGTCGTCAAAGTGCAACGGCCGGGCGTGCGCGAGCAGGTCGCGCTCGATCTGCGTATCGCGACGCGCATCGCGCACCTGATGGAATCTCGGCTGAATATCGAGGAACGTGCCGGGATTGACGTACCCGGCCTCGTTGATGAGTTCGCCTGGACTCTCCGCAACGAACTGGATTATCTACGCGAGGCGAAGAACGCGGAAGTCTTCCAACGCAACTTCGCCGATAACGCCAATGTCCGCGTCCCGGCGATCTGCTGGGAATACACGACGACGCGGATCATCACGATGGAGCGCATGCACGGCCTGCGTATTGATGATGTCGCGGCACTTGAAGCGGCAGGGTATTCTCCGCCCCGGATCGCGGAGCAGAGCGCGCGGATCGTGCTGCAAGAAGTCTTCGAGGATGGATTTTTTCATGCCGATCTGCATCCCGGCAATCTCTTTGTCCTTGATCGCGGGGTGATCGGCGCGATTGATTTCGGGATGGTCGGCACAATTGATGAGGCGATGCGGACGAACCTGCTCTTTCTCCTGCTTGCCATCGTCGGGCAGGACGCGGCACAGATCGCACGCTATCTTTACCGGCTCGGCGTCGTCGGCGGCACGCAGACGAATCATGCGCTCCTGCTCCGCGATATCCGGCGGCTGATGGCGCAGTACTACGGCATCACCCTGGAGGAAGTGGAAGTCACGACGTTGCTCAATGATCTGCTCGCACTCGTGCGGCGGCATCATCTCCGCCTGCCGCCCGATCTCGCCTTGCTGATGAAGATGCTCGTGATGATCGAAGGGCTGGGGCGGCGACTCGATCCGGCATTCAACGTGCTCGCGGTCGCGCAGCCATTCGGGCAGGAAGCGATCGCGCGGCTGCTCGCGCCGGAGCGATTGCTCCGTCAGGCCCGGCAGGCGGCGATCCAATATGGCGAGCTGGCGATGGAGTTTCCCGGCCGCCTTGACCATCTCCTCACCCAGTTGGAGCAGGGAGAATTAGTCTTGCGCGCGGCGGAGCACGCGACCGGGCGGACGGTGCATGCCCTGCATGTCATCACGAACCGGATCGTCCAGGCAATCGCAATTGCGACGATTCTGCTCGCCCTCGTGCTTCTGCTCATCACGATGCGCCTTGCCCGCGGCGGTGACGTTATCCTCCGCGCCGTCTTCTTTGCCGGGATCGGTGTTGCGGTAGTGCTGGGGATCTGGTACGTCATCTCCTATTGGCGGTCGCGCCGACTATAAATCTGGTGGAGTAGGCTGAATCTGCCCAAAGGGCACCCATCCACCAGCAATTTTTGCTTGCATATAGGAAAAAGGAGCGCGGCATCCGCGCTCCCCTGCCAATGTGTTGCCCGCATTCAGTCGGCGGCGGTCGGCGTCGCCTTGCCATTGACGACGATGCCGTCTTTCGTGCCCTGGGTAGTCTGCAAGCCCGGCAAGGACTTAATCAGCTCGGCGATGTTAACACCGCTGAGCGCCTCCACGAGTGCGGGCACCTGCGCGACCATCGTGGCGACGTCATTCGTCATCTTGCTCGCGGCGGAGCCGTCCGCGCCCGTCGAGACGATGGTGACGGAGTCAATCGCCTTCACCGATTCGCCCAGGCTCCGCGCCAGTTCCGGCAGGCTGGTGAGGATTTTGTCGAGCACGGCGGCCTGGCTGTACATCGCGAAGGCATCGGCGCGTTTCTGCATCGCGTCCGCTTCCGCTTGCCCCTTCTGCCGGATGATGTCCGCCTCAGCTTCACCGGTGACGCGGATCGCGGAAGCGCGCCCTTCGGCTTCGAGTCGCAGGCGGTTCTGCTCGGCTCCGGCGAGTGCCTCGATCTTCTGCTTGTCAATCTCGGCGGGCCGCAGGATCGTCGCGATCAGTTCGGACTCGCGCCGTTTGATTTCCGCCTGCTGCACCTCCGCCTCGCGCTGCTTGCGGACGAGTTCGACATTCACCTGCTCGGCGACGACTTTCTGCTGCGCGATGTTCGCCTCGATGTCGTACGCCTTGTCCGTCTGCGCCTGCTGGGAGCGGACGGTCTGCTCGTACTCCGCCTTCTTCAGATTCAAGTCGCGGATCGCTTCGGCCTGCTTCGTCTCTGAGGCGGCGCGAGCAATCGTCGTCTCCTGATCGGCAAGCGAGCGTGCGACCGCCGCTTCCCGCGCTGCCTGCGCCTTGCGGATCTCGGTATCGCGCATCGCTTCGGCTCCCGCGATGTCCGCTTCCCGCTTGATGCGTGCGATGTCCGGGCGGCCCATGTTCGCGATGTATTCGTTGTCGTCGCGCAAGTCGCGAATCGTGAACGAGATCACCTCGAGGCCCATCTTATAGAGATCGTCCGCGACGCCGGAGCGGACCTGCGCGGCGACCATCTCCGGTTCCTTGACGATGCTCTCGACGGTGAGCAGGCCCGTGATGCCGCGTAGATGGCCCTCCATCACCAGCCGAATGAGGCTCTGACGTTCCTGCGGCGGCTTGGAAAGAAATTGCTCGGCGGCAGTGAGGATACTCTGCGGGTCATTCTTGACTTTGATCTGCGACACCGCCTCAACATTGAGCGCGACGCCTTGCTTCGTGTACAACGCCTGCTGCGGCGCGACATCGAAGGACATCAGTTCCAGCGAGAGCCGCTTGGATGTCTGGACGAGCGGCCAGACGACGCGACCGCCACCATGCACGACTTTTGTGCCGCCGAAACCTGAAACGATCAGCGCCTCGTTCGGCCCGACCTTCTGGAACATGCTGGCGAGGATCGTCAACGTGAGAAAGAGAGCGACAACAAGCAAGATCACGATGATCACAATCGGATTCATGATACCTTCCCTTTCCTACCCCGTACGCCGACTGATACGTTTCGGCGTCGTGCACCTCATTGGGATAACGTGGGCGCCTCGGAGGCGGTTCCCCCCGCATCGAGTGCGGGTGCGGCATCACTTCCTTCATTGAGCGCATGTTGCCACGTATCCACGAAGGCAACACCACGCTCGTATTTGAGGACAACGACTTCCGTTCCGCGCGGAATCTCCTCGCCCGCGACACTACGCGCGGCTGATGTCTGCGTCGAGCCGGCCAGCGCATAGGTAATTTCACCCGCATAGCCGGGGTAAATCGTGCTGGTGACGTGCGCTGCGGTGCCGGGCATCCGGTAGTCCGCCTCGTAGATCTCGGTCTGGCCCCGTTCCAGGACGCGCGTGATGAAGAGCGCGACGACCGAACCGCCGCCGATGCCGGAGGCAGTCGCTACAACGAGACTCGCCACTCCACCGAGGACGGTGTAATGCGCGATGAGGTAGCCGACGCCGCCAAACCATGTCACGAACGTCATGACGGTCGTGAAATTGAGGAAGCCACTCGATACGGTCGGCATATCGCTCGTCGTGCCATGCGCCGTGCCGTCGTGTCCGATGGCGTGCGCCGCCCCGCCATGGCCGAGATGGATCCCGCCGAGGTGCCCCATCCCGAGGAGGAGGGAGAGGACGGTCATACAGAGGCCGACGAGAAAGCAGACGAGAAACAAGGATTCCATGTCCGTCTACTCCTGATGAACTGACGCGATGCATTGTGCATCTCACTCTAGTATACGCCTTGCTCTCTCGCTGGGTTCCTGTCCTTTCGTTCCGTTCGCATCGGTAATGCGTGCGGTGCTGTTGGGGTCCATCGGCGGCACTGGCGGTGCTATACTGTCACGGCAGCGGCGAGTGATCGTGTGAAGTAGTCGAGCGAGGCGAGAGGGCAGGATACTGATGTCCACGCCACAAGAACCGACCCCAAACGGAACACCATCCCCCGCCGGCCTGACGGTTGGGCGCGTCATGCTGTTCACGGCGGCGGCGCTCTTCGTCATCTTCATCGCGAATCTGCTCCTGAAGGTGACTGACCTCCTCTTTCTGTTGCTCATCGGTATCCTGCTCGCGACCGCGATTGACCCGCTCGCGCGCCGTCTCCGTAAGGTCGGCTTGAATCGCCCCGCCAGCATTCTCAGTGTCTATCTCTTGATCTTTGCCATCGTCGGCGGCCTGATCGCCTTTATCATCCCCCCCATCGTCGCGCAGGGGACGGACTTCGCCACCAACCTCCCTCGCGTCGCTGACCACCTCGAACGGCGGTACGCGAACAGCGACGTAGCGTGGGTCCGCAATGCGGCGCGCGATGGCGCGGCGAAGTTGCGCGAACTCTCGGACAACCCACCGGACATCACCGGCGTGGTGAAAGAACAGGCGGTCAATGTCGTGTCGAGCGTCTTCGGCACGCTGCTTTCGATTGTGACGGTGCTCCTGATCTCCTTCTACTGGCTCACCGAACGAACGCTGATCCGCCGCGCTCTCCTCGGCTTTGTCCCCGTTCCCAAGCGGACGCGCGTGAACGACATCTGGACGCACATTGAGACAAAACTCGGGCTTTGGTTCCGCGCGCAGTTGATCCTGTGCGGCATTATTGGTGCTTCCTGTGCGGTCGGATATGGCGTGCTTAGCCTTGAATACTGGCCGCTGCTCGCGCTGATCGCGGGCGCGACGGAAATCATCCCCATCCTCGGGCCGTGGATCGGCGGCATCCCAGCCGTACTCGTCGCGCTGACGGACGGGCCGGTCAAGGCGCTCATCGTCGCGGCCTTCATCATCGTCTTGCAGCAGATCGAGGGGAACGTGCTCGTCCCGCGCATTCAAGGGGACGCCGTTGGCCTCTCACCACTCACCGTCATCCTCGCAATCCTCGCGGGAACGACGCTCGCCGGGCCAGTCGGCGGCATCCTCGCCGTGCCGATTTCGGCGATCATTCAGGTGCTCGTGCATGACTTGCTCATCGCGCGTGAGACGACCGAGCAGGATGACATTGATCGCATCCTCGCCGCCGCCGATGCGGCCCAGGAACGCGGCGAGAACGGGGCTGAGGCGGCGTTTCGCCAGTTGCGCCGCCTGCGCGCTATCCGGGGCGCTCATCGTGATGCCACGCGGGTTGATACGCTGATTCTGGAAGCGGAGTCCGATCCGTCCGTGCACGATCCTGAAGACGAACTCGCGGGTAGGCATGACGATTGACTCCTTGAACGTTCAGAACGGATGTGCGATACTTTCCCGCATCGGCGTGTGATACGGGAGGAGTGGACATGACCGTTCGGACAACGACTGCGGCGTCGGTAACGATCAGTGCCGAGCACGCGCGGGCCTTTTTGCTCCGCCGCCCTGGCGGGCTGTATGCATCCGACGGCTTGCCCGATCATCCGCTCCCACTCGTACGGCAGATCGGCATTCTCCAGGTTGATCCGGTCAGCGTCGTCGCGGCGAACCATCACCTGATCGCCCGGACCCGTATGCCCGGCTATCTGCCGACCGATCTGGACGGCGCACTCTATCGCGACCGGACGCTTGTGGAGAATTTCCACAGTATCCACGCAATTTTGCCGATGGAAGATTGGCGCTTCTATGACCGCCGCCTTGGTCCCCCAACGCGCATGGAGCAGGCGCATCCGGAGATCATGCGACAGGCGACGGAGCGCGTGCTTGGAGCGATCCGCACGCGTGGCCCGCTCGCCGCCCGTGATTTCATGGACGACGATGATCGCACGCCGATGGAATACGGTTGGGGTACGACGCGACGCTCGCAGGTCGCCCTCCAGACCCTGTTGCGCCGGGGTTTTCTCATGGTGCATCATCGGGAAGGGACGCAGCGATTCTACGAACTGACGGAGCGGATGCTGCCGCCCACGGTGGACACGACGCCAGCCACCGATGCGGAACGCGAACTGCACTTCGCGCAGCGTGGTCTGACGTATGCCGGATTGGCGATGGGAGTCGGTCGGATCAAGCCCGCGATTGCCGCCAATGAAGCCGTGCCTGTCGTGGTCGAAGGCGTCCCGGCAACGTTTTACCTCGCGCCGGCATCTTTCGATCGCCTATCATCGGTTGTGCCGGTCACGCAGGCAGAGCGCCGTGCCGTTATCCTCGCGCCGCTCGACCCCTTCGTCTGGGATCGCAAGCGGCTCGCCGCCCTCTGGGGCTTCAATTATACCTGGGAAGTCTATGTCCCGGCGGTGAAGCGAAAGTACGGGCCGTATACCCTGCCGGTGCTCTGGGGAGACCGCTTCGTCGCGCGCCTTGATCCTTCGCTGGATCGCAAAAACCGCGTGCTGCACGTCCGGAACTTCTGGTTTGAGGACGACGCCCCCCGCGATCCGCAACTCTTCACCGATCTCGCCGCCGAAATCGCCCGTTTCGCCACCTTTCATGGCGATGCCGCCGTCTCGCTCGGCACGGTTGCACCCGCCAATCGCGACAAACGCCTCCGCGCTGCCCTTTCCCGCGTCACGACCCTCACGGCGCTTGAAACCGGTTGAACCGCAGAGACGCAGAGGCGCAGAGAAATGCGGAGGAAAAGAGGTAGATAAAGGGATGGTTGGAGGGAGTCTCCTGTTTTCCTTTTTTTCTCTTCCCTCTCTGCGCCTCTGCGGTTCAACCGGTTTCCGTCCCCGTTTCCGTTGGCGGCGGGAGGGGAACGGTTTCGCCGGTGCCGAAGGAGGTTTCGGTGAGGGTATGGGCGACGATTACCCGACCATAGCCGACCACGCTCCAGTGATCGTCCATCCAGACGAGGCCGGTCACATCATCAATCCCGAGCAGCGGCGCATCGTGCGGCGTC
>JAICJW010000220.1 GCA_025928215.1 Chloroflexia bacterium
GCGGCCTCTACGTGAACACCGGCTACAGCGGCCACGGCGTGATGGGCAGCCCGGCGGGCAGCCGCCTGCTCGTGGACCTGCTCACCGGCACGCTTGCGCCCGGCACGAACCCATTCCGCCTCGACCGCCCCTTTATGGAGCGCGCCATCGCGACGCTCTGAGTGACAGAGGATTCTCTTTTTCCGGTGGTGGCGGGCTTTCGCCTGCCTTTCCTTGCTGTGGTAGGCTGAAGCCCGCCATCACTATCGTATCGGCTCAGGGAGACTGAAAACCGCTCCGGAAATTCAAGGTTGCGCTTCTTCGGATTGGTTGGTTTGCTCATCGCCCGCCTGCGGCGTTTCGGTTTCACGCGGCTTGCCGAGTTTGCCTTCCGTCACGAGTGTTGCCAGCACTTCCATCACGACGCGGCCCCCGAGGAGCGCCGTAATATCCGCCACATCATAGGGCGGCGAAACCTCAACGATCTCCATTCCCGCCAACCCTTCGCGCGTCGCCAGCCGCAGCATACGATAGACCTCACGCGGCAGGAGGCCGCCCGGTTCCGGCGTCCCGGTACCCGGCGCGAACGCGGGGTCCATCACGTCAATATCGAACGAGAGCCAGACGGTGCGCGCCTTCTGCCAGGCGATTTCCAGCGCGTACTCCATGATGCGTTCGATGCCGTACTGGTCTATATCGTCCACGGTGATTACCGTGGCGTGCCGCTCGCGCGCCACCTTCATTCCCGGCTTCGAGCCGGTCCAGCCGCCGATGCCGATCTGCACCAGGTTCGTCGCGGGCGCGTTCGGGATATTCGTCGCGTGGAAGAAGGGTGAGCCGTGCATTCGCTCGTCCAGCGACGATTCGCTCAAATCGCTGTGCCGGTCGAAATGGATGATGCCAATGTTGCCGTCAACATAGGGCGCCATGCCGCGCACATCGGGATAGCCGATCGAGTGATCGCCGCCGAGGACAACGGGGAAGACGCCGCGCTCGTGGATGAAACTGACCGCGTTGGCGATCTGGTCGAAACTCTTCTCGATATTGGCGGGGATGACCTGGATGTCGCCCGCGTCCACCATGTCGAGCATCTCATGCAGTTCGATCCCGCGACCGGGATTGTACGAGCCGCCGAGCGCCGAGGCGAGCCGGATTGCCTGCGGGCCGAAGCGGGTGCCGGGCCGGTAGGTCGTGCCGGCATCGAGCGGCGCGCCAACGAAGACGACGTCTTGGCCGCCGAGATCGCGCATATCTTCGAGGAATGGCACGCCAATAAAGGTGCTGCCCTGGCTCCCCCAGCGGCCCCGGCGGAAGAGGGTAATCGAGCGATCCTTGATGCTCTCCGCCGCTTCCAGGCCATGCAGTTTGATTTGCTCCGCGCGCTCCTTCGCCTTCGGGCCGGTCAATGCCGCTTCGCGCTCCATCGCCCAGGTGCCCTGCAAATCCTCGCGTTGCAACGGTTGCGCATTCGTCGTCTCTTCGACTGACTCTCCGGCGGCGATCTTTGCCCGATGGCGGGCGAGGTAGCGCTGGCGGCGGCGATAGCCACTGCCCGGCCCGTGGTGGTAGCGCACGAATGTCCGCCCCGGCCCGTCGTGCAAACGGCGCAGTTCCCTGTCGAACGTCACCAATCACTCCCTTCGGAGCAATGAGCGAGGAGCAATGCGAGGATCGTTCCCACTCATCGCTCATTGCCTCCCGCTTATTTCGTCTTCCACAGCTTCCAGGTATCCCAGTATTGCCACATAGCATTCGGCTGATAGCCCTGGACGTTCTTTTTGACGAGGATCAGATCGCGCGGGAAGCCGAACCAGAAGGCGGGCATATCGTCCGCGATGATCGCCTGGAATTGCCCCAAGAGGTCTTTCTGCTTGGTCAAGTCCGGCTCGCGGATGATTTGCTGAAGAAGTTTATCGGCTGTGTCGTTTTTCCAGCCGCCGTAGTTCCGTCCCTGTTTGTTCTTGCGCACATCGTACTCACTGGCGTAGTACGTGAGGTCCGAGAAGCCCGCGAAGAGAATGCGGCTGGCGAAGTAGAGGTCGTAATCGAAGGTCGTTTGCCAGCGCTGCTTCAGTGCCGCGGTTTCCATCTGGTCAATCTGCATCTGGATGCCGAGTTTCTTCCAATCTTCCTGCACCGAGACGGCAATCTTGTCCACCGGATATTGATTCGCATTCGCGGTAATGGCGACGAACTTGATCGGTTTGCCGCTCTTGTCGAGCAGGTTGCCGGAACCGTCCTTCTTGTAGCCCGCCGCGGCAAGCATATCCTGTGCCTTCTGGGTATCGAAATCCGGGCTTTTCAGGCTCGTGTTGTAGGCCCACGGGAAGGCGATCGAGCCGATCTTGGATTCGTCCACGAACCCCTTGAAGATGGACTGCGCGTACCCCTTGCGGTCAATGCCGACGGAAAGCGCCTGTCGCACCGCCTTATCCTTGAGGAAATCGGGCGTGTCCGACTTCGAGTTCGAGAAGTTGATCCAGGCATTCATGAACGCGACGGCGTAGGCGCTATAGAGCGTACCATCCTGATCCTTCACCTGATCCACATCGGTCGCGGTCACCGGCCAGAGCAAGTCGGTCTCATTATTAAGCCATGATGCAATCTCCGCAGTGCTTTTCTCCACATCCTTGAAGATCATCTTGGCGTAATGCGGCTTGCCTTGGAAGTAATCCGGGTTCATGGCATATTCGATGGTCGGCGGCGCCGCATCGAAACTTACCTTCGTCTGTTTCCAGGCGCCGGTGCCGATCAGCATCTTGTTGGCGTAATCGTACCCCTTGAGCGTCTTCGCCCCGCTCTCACCCTTGCCCGCGTTCCAGTAGTCAATGAACTGCGCCTTCTGGAGCATGAACTGGTTCGACGCATTGAGGATCCAGTCGCCGGAGGTACCGTCAAGATCGAAACGGATCGTGTACGGATCAACGACGACCGGGTCCTTCTTCATCAGCGGGAAGAAGCGCGCCACGGCGCTGTCAGGATCGTCCCGGTAGACGATCATCGAGAAGGCGACATCGTCCGCCGTGAAGGGCGTGCCGTCGTGCCACTTGACGTCTTTACGGAGCGCGAAGGTGTAGCTCTTGCCGTCCGGGGAAATGTCCCACTTCGTGGCGAGCCAGGGTTTGGGATCGAGCGAGAACTCATCAATCCAGACGAGCGGATCGTAGACGAAGGTATAGGGAGAGTACGAAAACAGGCCGGCGGGGTTGAGATCGCTGAAGTCCTCGGCGCGGATGATATTGAGCGTATCGGTGCTGTCCGTTGGTGTGCCCGAATAGGTTGGACGTGGATCGGTAATGACCTGCAACTTGCCAATCATCTGCGGGCTGCCCGCCGCCGCGCTCCCACTCGCGGTCGTCGTGCCCGCAGGCGCGGGCGCGCTGCCCGCTGGCCGTGTTGCCGCGGCGGCGCTACTCACCGGCGCGGTCGCTTGCGTGCCGGTGTTCGGTGGCGCGGTCGGTGCCGGGGCATTGATATTCGCGGTCGGGGCGGCACTCGTCGGCGTGTTCGCGGTGTTGCTGCCACCGCAGGCGGCAAGGAGCGCGCTCAGCGAGACCGCCCCACTGACCTGGAGAAATTGTCGGCGCGCGAGCCGGCTGCTGTTGAGGAAGCGCACGCGCTCGCGCAGTTGCTCGCGCTCCTCCGCCGAGAGGTTCGCTGCGGGCGATTGATTCGGGTATTCATTCGATGCCATAGCTACTGCCCTCCATTCCCTGTCATGCACGACACAACCAACAGCCAATGCTGGCTTTCGCGTATCCCTCCATCCCGATGCCTCTGCCCCCTTTCGCCGCTCCCAATGCGTTCGTTGTGGCCCATGTGGTACTCGGTCGCACCTCAGCGCTTCAGGCGCGGGTCGAGGGCATCCCGTAGTCCGTCACCGAGCAGGTTGAAGCAGAGCACGGTGATGAGGATGAGCATGCCGGGGAAAATCGCCAGAAATGGGGATCGGATGAGGTAGTTCTGTGCCTCGTTCAGCATATTGCCCCAACTCGGTGCGGGCGGTTTGATGCCGAGGCCGAGATAACTGATCGTCGCCTCCGCGATGAGATTCTGCGCCAGCAGCAATGTCGCGGTAACGATAATCGGGGCGAGGGCATTGGGAAGAATGTGCCGAAAGATAATGCGCGGTATCGCCGCGCCCGACGAACGCGCTGCCTCGATGAACTCCCGGTGTTTGAGCGAAATAAACTCTCCGCGTACGATTCGTGCCAGTTGCGGCCAGCCGAACAGACCGAGAATGAGAATGATGCTTGTCGCGGACGGTTGCAGCACGGCGGCGGCGAGGATAAGCAGGAGTAAAAACGGTAGCGTCAGGATCAACTCGACGAACCGATCAATAATCGCGTCGGCCCAACCGCCCATGTAGCCGGAAATCACGCCGAGCAGCACGCCAATAATTGTATTCATGACCGTCGCTATGAAGGCGATCCACAGCGATGTCCGGCCGCCATAGATGCCGCGCACGAAGGCATCGCGGCCAAACTCGTCGCGCCCAAAAATAGCGCTATGGCTCGGTGGCGCGAATGTGGCGGAACGCACCTGCGCCGTGACGAGTGCCGGAGAAATGACGAGCGGGGCGACGATGACGGTGAGCGCGAGCAGCGTGAGAACGATGAGCGCGCCGACCGCCAACCGGTTGCGCCGATAGCGCCGCCAGATTGCCCAGGTCTCCGCCGGTCGCTGCATGAGTGGCGGTATTTCCGCGGGGCGCGGGACTGCGATGCTCGCCGCGCCTTCGATTGTTTGCTTACCCACGGGCGCCTCGCTACGTGCTGAAATGCAAGAGACAAAGAGGGATTTACACCCGAATGCGCGGGTCAACGACCCGGTACGCGATATCTGCCAGCAAATTGCCGATAATCACCGCCGCTCCGGACATCAGGGTGAGCGCCAACACAACCGGTGTATCCCGCTTGCCCGCCGAGGTGACAATCAGTTGCCCAAGGCCGTTCCAACTGAAGACTTGCTCGGTGACAATCGCCCCCGCGACAAGATCGGGCAGGCTCAACCCGAGCAACGTAATCAGCGGCATGATGGCGTTGCGGAAGGCGTGTCGGAAGAGCACTGCCCGTGATGCCAACCCCTTCGCTTGCGCCGTTCGGATGTAATCTTGCCGCAGGACTTCGAGCATGGACGAGCGGAGATAGCGCGACCAGTTCGCGGTACGGATCACGGTCAGCGTGAGGACTGGAAGCACGAGATGCTTGAGGTGATCGAGGAGGCTCGGCGGTTGCCCGACCGTTTGCGCGCCCTGCGTCGGTAGCCAGTGCAGTTTCACGGCGAACAGCAAGATCAGCAGGAAGGCGAGAAAGAACGACGGAAAGGCAATTCCGATGAAGGAGAGTACGGTTGTGACATTATCCATCAGTGAGTATTGCCGGACCGCCGCGATGATGCCAATCGGGATCGCGAGGAGGAGGGAAAAGAGGATGGACAGGCCGAGGATTTCGGCGGTGCGCGGCAAGCGGTCCTTAATAATGGATGCGACCGGGCGACTCTGGATAATCGAGTTGCCGAAGCGCAACCGCGCCCAATTCCCCGCGAGGTGCGCGTATTGCCGGTACCAGGGGAGGTCGAGCCCCATTTCATGCCGGAAACTCTCGACTGCTTGCTCGTTGGCGCGCGCATTGACGGCGAATTCTGCCGCATCACCGGGCGCGAGATAGACCATCAGAAAGACGACGACAGAGAGGAGGGCGAGCAAGACTGCACCTTGACCGAGGCGCCGGACAATGAATCCCCCCATGCGATCACGTCCTCCCTCACGGTGCGCCGGTTCGCGGTCAGTGGCTCTATTCCCGCACCACTACGCACGATCCCCGAAAAAGGCAGATTGAACTATCCAGCAAGTGAACATCATTCTAGGGGCGAGGTTTTCGGCATGTCAAGTATTGAATAAAATTGCTCGGCTGAACCTGACCCCGGCCGCTTCCCTTAGAAGGAAGGAAAGCGTAGGGGCGCACAGCCGTGCGCCCGGGAGACTGAGGCATTCCGTGGAACGCCTCGATGTGCAATGCGTCACCTCTCCTTGGGGAAGAGGTGACGCTCCCCATTGCGCTACGCCATGCCATTCTCGCGTTCGGCAATGGTCAGGCTGTCGTCGAGGATCGCGACGATGCGATCGATTTCTTCGCGCGTCACGACGAGCGGCGGCGCGACGTGCGTCACGTCCCCGACGCGGCTGAGGAAGTGTCGCTCGGTGACGAGTTCGTTGAGCCGCTTGGTGAAGGCGCTCTCCTTGCCCCATTTCTCCTTCGTCTCTTTGTCCTTGACAATTTCAATCGCGCACAACAGGCCCAGCCCGCGCGCATCGCCGACGGTGGGGTGCGTCTCCACTAGCGATTGGAGCCCCTTGAGCAGATACGGCCCCATCTCCGCCGCATGCTCGACGATCTTCTCGCGCTTCATGATCTCGATATTCTTGATTGCCGCCGCGCACGCAACCGCCTGCCCGCCGAAGGTCAGCAGGTGGTTGAAGGAATTTTCGTCCTGCATGAAGACCTCATAGACGCTCGGTCGCACGACCGCCGCCGCGATCGGCGCATAGCCGCTCGACAGCCCCTTCGCCATCGTCATAATGTCCGGGACGACGCCAAATTGCTCCGTCGCGAACCAGGTGCCGGTGCGCCCGAAGCCGTTGATTACCTCGTCCATGATGAGCAGAACGCCGTGGCGGTCGCAGATCTCGCGCAGCATCTGCCAGTATTTCGGCGAGGGAATGTGGACACCGTTTGCGGAGGAGATTGGCTCGCCGATCACCGCCGCGACCGTCTCCGGGCCCTGGAACATGATTTCCTGCTCCACCCACTTGGCGCACATCAGGTCGCCCTCTTCACCCTCCAGCCCGAAATCGTTGCGGTAGTGGTTCGGCGAGGGAACGTGGACGACACCGGCCATCAGCGGCCCGAAGAAGCGCTCGACCTGGGGCCGGTTTCCGGTCGTCAGGCTCATCGCCCCGAAGGTCGCGCCGTGGTACGAGCCGCGCCGGGCGATGATCTTATACCGCTTCGGGAAGCCCCGGAGCGCCTGCACCTGCTTGGCGATCTTCAGGGCCGTTTCCACCGCCTCGGAGCCACCGGAGCAGAAGAAGACGCGCTCCAGATCGCCGGGGGTCAGCTCCGCGATTTTTTCGGAGAGTTCAACCGCCGGAACGGAGGTATACGAAGCGGCGGAGACGTAGGCGAGTTTCCCGGCCTGCGCGGCCATCGCGTCGCCGATCTCCTGCCGCCCATGCCCGGCGTTGACGACCCAGAGGCCGGCGATGCCGTCTATCCACTCGTTGCCGTGGACGTCGTAGAGCATAATTCCTTTGCCGTGGTCGAAGACGTGTAGCCCGCGCCGTTCCGCCAACTCGACGTAGTTGGCCGAATGGATCCAGACGTGTTCGAGCGCTTCCTGCTCGATGGGATCATCGTAAGCCGCGGCGTGTGCCGTCATCGTCTCCTGTGTCGAGGTTTTCACGACCATGCCTCTCGCTCCTTTGCATTGACCGGATACCGGCGCGTTGGGAAATACCCTTCTCCGGCCATCATCGCGCTCACGGGCGTGTGGCGCCAGCGGGACACAAAATTGAGGTGGTGGGGGGGGGGGGGGGGCCGCCGCCCCGCGGGGGGGGGGGGAGAC
>JAICJW010000208.1 GCA_025928215.1 Chloroflexia bacterium
ACCTGGCCCGTTTCGGTGTTGTGCGAGCCGACGAAGAAATAGCAACCAGGCACGCGCGCCGTGAACTCGGAGTAATCTTCGCTCGGCATCAGCGGCGGGCCGGGCTTGACATGCTCCGCGCCGACGACGGCGGCGGCAGCGTCCCGCACGAGGTCCGCCATGTGCGGGTCATTCATCACGGGATGGCCACCCGTCCGGTATTCAACCGTCGCCTTCGCACGCAGACTCTCCGCCATCTGCTCGACCAGTTGGGGAAATCGCTCGGCGACGTATTCGCCCACTTCCGCATCGAAAAAGCGCGTCGTCCCGCGGAATTCGGCGGTATCAGCGATGATGTTGGCGGCGGTGCCGGCATGGAGCGAGCCGACGGTGACGACCACGGGCTTGAGCGGGTCAACTTCGCGGCTAATCAGAATCTGGAGATTGCTGACGATCGTTGCGGCAACGAGCAGGGCATCCACCGTTTTATGCGGCATCGCGCCGTGCCCGCCTTGCCCTTGAATCGTCACATGGTAGCCATTCGCGCCGGACATTGCCGGGCCGGAGACGACGACGACATCGCCGATGGGAAAACCCTGCCAGATATGGAGGCCGATCGTGGCATCTACCGTTGGGTTTTCCATGATGCCGTCCGCCATCATCGCCCGCGCCCCGCCGCCGCCCTCTTCGGCGGGTTGGAAGCAGAAGACGACGGTGCCGGGCAACTCCTCCCGGCGGCGGGCAAGGATGCGGGCAGTGGTGAGCAGGATCGAAGTATGTCCGTCATGGCCGCAGGCGTGCATCTTGCCCGCGTTTTGGGAGCGGAACCCCAAGTCCGTCTCCTCCTCAATCGGCAGCGCGTCCATATCGGCGCGGATGAGCAAGGTCTTGCCCGGCTTGCCGCCCTTGAGGACACCCTTCACGCCTGTGCGCCCGATGCCCGTCACGACCGCGTCGAGGTTCAGCGCCCGCAAGCGTTCGGCGACGATACCGGCGGTGCGCTCAACATCGAACCCCGTCTCCGGGTGCATATGAAGATCGCGCCGCGTCGCGATCAACTCCGGTTCCCACTCCGCGACCTCATCACGCACATTCAGTGTCGTCACCATTTCTTCCCCCCGCTTTGCGCCTGTATCCGCCGCTAGTCCATTGTCCCGTGGAGCCGCCGTGTCCGCTGTTTCATCACTTCCTCATCGAGCGCGCGCTGCACGCCGTCCGGGTCGTCGCGATAGCAGGCGAGATGGAACGAGGTCGCGACGAGCGGCCCATTCACCATACCCGGATGCATCGGTTCGATCAGGTTGAGATACTCCTTGCCCGCGATTGGGTCGCCGCACAGGCAGCATCGTTCGAGCGGCAGGAGTGTATCGAGATCATCTTCGTCGCCGCCAACCGCCGCGCCGAGTAAAGCCGCAACATCCGACGGATTGAGATGCTCGGCACAGTGCGGATGGGCGATCAGCGTGCCGATGATCGCGCCGCGCTCGTCTTCGGCGGCGATGTTGACGTATTCGGTACCGTGGGCGATGGCCGCGCCGCAAATGTCGCAGGTGACGGCGTATTCCGGTGTGTCTTCGAACGGATTCGTCCGGTAATCCATGCCGATAGTGTATCACAGCCCTCAGGGTGCAGGGATGCGTCCAAAGGTAACAGGATGAAGCAGCACAGGACGGTAGGAGAGGCAACCGCGCGACCTACCGACTTTTGGACGCATCCGGCGCGGGCATAGCGCTCGACCGCTTCATCGTATAGAGTACGGTTATTGGCGAATAGACAAAAATGGAGGGATGAATGGGAACAACTCTGTCTACGAACATGCCCGGCCCTGCGAACGAGTCAGGGAAGACGGTGAAGCGGCGGGGCATCCTCGCAGCGGCGGGAGCGGCGGTGGCGGCGATTGTAGCGAAGCAGACAGCACAGCCGGTTGCAGCACTCGATCCGAATGATCTCGCGCTGGGAACGGGCAACTCTACGAGCGATGCCACGACGCTCACCTATACAGGCGCTCCGCTCGACGCCAAGACCATTCTATCAGTCACCGACGGAACAATACTCAGCCCACCATGGCCTTCAGCAGTGGCAGGCTACGCCAATGGGAGTAGAGCGCATATTGGAGTGTATGGCTATACCGGCGGAATTGCAGCAACGAGTGCCGGAGTGTATGGCAGTAGCATTGGATACGCTCCAGGAGTTTATGGCGGCAATAGTTACCCTGAATCTAACTACGGCAACGTCGGCGTCCACGGCCAAAGCAATGGTAGCCATGGCGTCTATGGCGAAACATTCGCGCCCGCATACAGTGGCCAAGCGGGAGTCCGTGGCGCGGGCAACGGCGACGGCACTTTCGGCGTCTACGGTCTGTCCTATGGCACTGGTGTCGGCGTGCAGGGTTGGACCGACAACGGTATCGGCGTCCAGGGGACTACTGGGGGTTCGGGCTTCCCGATCGTCGGGTTGGTTCCCACGAATACAGGTGCCAATGTTGTCTCACCGGGAGTGCTCGGCATAGGTACAAAGGGACCGGGAGTGCAAGGCCAGTCCACCAGTGGCCATGGCCTCGTCGGTACCACCAACGCGACGGACGGCCACGCCGGGTTGATGGGCAACGCAAACAACGCGGGCGGCGTCGGCCTCATGGGCATTGGACCAGGTTACGGCACCGGATCGGCTGGCAAGGCAGGCATCTTCTATGGCAACGTGCAAATCACCGGCGGCACGCTGAGCGCGCCCGTAATGCAGGCGGCAGTGCAGCATCAGGGAGACAACTCCTACCGCCTGCTCCACACGATGGTTTCGCCCGACGGCTGGGCCGAGGACTTCGGTGACGGGACACTGACGAATGGCGCAGCGACGGTCAGCCTCGATCCCGATTTCGCCGCGCTCGTCGAGACGGTTGGCTACCACGTCTATCTGACAGAGTATGGCGATCACCACAACCTGTTCGTGGCGACGCGGAGTGCGAGCGGATTCACGGTGCAGGCGAAGGAGACGGCGAATCCGGTCGGAGTGAAGGCGCCGACGAAGGGGGTGACCGGGGCGTTCAGTTACCGGGTGGTGGCGAAGCGGAAGGACATCAAGGCAGTGCGACTGGCGAAGGTGACACCGCCGACACCGCCGAAATCCCCGGCCGCCTTCACGATCCCGGAGACGCCGGGGGCCAAGCCGCCAGCCAAGAATCCATAGGGGCGTTCAGCCCTGCATAGCCCGGTGACGTTGACACTGCGGGGTCGTGCGCGTACGCTCTCACGGGCGCACACGGAGGAACGGCAAAGATGGCGGACGAGATTGGTATTGCGGTGATCGGCGGTAGCGGCCTCTATCGCATGCCCGACCTTACCGACACGGAGAGCCGGGTGATCGAGACGCCATTCGGCGCTCCGAGCGACGCGATCACGGTCGGCACACTCGCCGGGCGTCGCGTCGCGTTCCTGCCCCGTCATGGGGTCGGCCACCGGATTCCGCCATCGCTCGTCCCGTCCCATGCCAACGTCTACGCCCTGAAGTCGCTCGGCGTCCGGGCGGTTATCGCTGTCTCCGCCGTCGGCAGCCTGCGCGAAGAGATCGCGCCGCTTCACCTCGTCGTGCCCGATCAGATCGTTGATCGGACGACGAGCCGCGCGCGCACCTTTTTCGACCGCGAGGGATTGGTTGGTCATGTCTCGCTCGCGGAACCCTTCTGCCGTTCCTTGCGTGACGTGTTGATCGAAGGGGCGCGCGAGGCGGGTGCGACGGTGCATGCGGGTGGCACGTATCTCTGTATCGAAGGGCCGCGCTTCAGTACGAAAGCGGAATCGCGGCTCTACCGACAGTGGGGACTCGACATCATCGGCATGACGGCGATGCCGGAGGCGCAACTGGCGCGGGAAGCGGAACTCTGCTATGCCATGCTCGCCCTCGCGACGGACTACGATGTCTGGCATGAGAGCGAAGCGCCGGTGAGCGTCGAACTGGTTGTCCAGAACCTGCTGCGCAATGTCGCGACGGCACAAGATGTGATTCGCCGGATTGTGCCGCGCATCATGTTGGATGGGAATGATGCGTGCGCGAGCGCATTGGCCGGGGCCCTGATGACGGAACCGTCGCGCGTGCCGGCGGATGTCCGCGCCCGGCTCGGCATGCTTGTTGAGAAGTATCTACCGGCACATTGACACCGGTGGGGAGTATTCTGTGACGACGTTTTTCCGACATGTGCGCCGGGCAGAACTGCAACTGCTCTTCCTGCCCGCCGCGTGCGCGATCATCGGCCTCCTGATCCTCGTCACGGTCCGCACCGGCGTTGCCCGCTGGGGATGGCAGGATATGAGCGTCGGGCTGGCGGTCGTCGTCGCGTTCTACATCGTCTCGCTCCTCTTTTCCGCCGTCGGTTTCACGGGCGATGAACTGCTCTTCCCGATCACGGCGGCGCTCGCCAGCCTCGGCTTTCTGATGATCCAGCGCCTCGGCCCGGCGGTCGCACCGAGCGCGCACCTCGGGGAGAAGCAACTTGTCTATCTCGTCGTCGCGCTCGCGCTGATGGCCACGATTGCGATTGGCATGAAGCGGCAGCACCTCCGGCTGCTGCGCGATTATAAGTATTCGTGGGCGCTCGTCGGCATCGCCCTCACCGCCGCGGTGATGGTCTTCGGCGTGGAGATCAACGGCGCGCGTCTCTGGTTTAACCTCAAATTCTTTTACTTCCAGCCCGCCGAACTGCTGAAGATTATCCTCGTCATCTTCTTCGCGGCCTATCTCAGCGAGAAGCGCGAACTGCTCAATGCGCCGTATGTGGTCGGGCGGCTGCGTCTGCCGCCGCTGCCGTATCTCATGCCGATGATTACGCTCTGGGGCTTGTCGCTGATGATCGTCGTCGTTGAAAAGGACCTCGGGCAGGGGTTGCTGATCTTCGGCGTCTTTCTCTCGATGCTGTATCTGGCGAATGGCAAGATCGGCTATGTGCTCGGCGGGCTTGTCGCCTTTTGCATCGGCGCGTATGTGCTCTACCGGATATTTCCGCACGTGCAGGTGCGCGTGCAGATCTGGCTCGATCCGTGGTCGCATGGGCAGGGGACGGGATTGCAACTCGTGCAGTCGCAATACGCCCTCGCGACCGGCGGTATCTTCGGCACCGGCCTCGGACTCGGCGATCCGACGAATATCCCGCTCGTCCAGACGGACTTCGTCTTTTCCGCGATCGGTGAGGAGTTGGGGTTACTCGGCACGGTCGCGCTGCTCGTCTTCTATCTCTTCTTTGTCTATCGCGGCATCCGCATCGCGCTCGACGCGGTGGATGATTTCAGCCGCTACCTCGCGGCGGGACTGACCGCAGTCCTCGGCTTACAGGCATTCATCATTATCGGAGGCACGGTGGGGCTTTTTCCGCTCACGGGTATCACGCTGCCGTTTATTTCGTACGGCGGCAGTTCACTGCTCTCCAACTTCATCATTGTCGGCATGCTACTCGCCATCTCGGCGATGAAACCGGGCCGGGCCGTCGCGATTCCGGGGGTGCCGACATGACGCGCGGGCAACGGGGAACGATTCGACTCTTCGCGACGCTCGCGCTGATCGGGGTGATCGCCATCGGCATCATCGCGCGGAACGATCATCTCTGGCTGCTCTGCATGGCGCTCGCCGTGCCGTTTACCGCCGTGGCGCTCTGGCGCGGCGCGCCGCGCGATGAACCACTTTTCAACCGGACGTCGCAGAAACTGGCGCATATTCTCCTGACATTGTTCATGCTCCTCAGCATGCAACTCGTCCGGGCGCAAGTCGTCACATCGGGTGCGACGCAATCCCGTACGGAGGATACGCCGCTCGGAGTGGTCCGCAACCCGCGCTTGCTCGACGCGCAGTTGCAGGCGCTTCGTGGCGAAGTCTTCTCATCCGACGGGGTGAAAATCGTCGGGCGGGATGTGCAAGCGGATAAGAGCGTCCGCCGCACCTACCCGGATCCGACGGCGGATTATCTGGTCGGTTACTATAACCCCGTCCGGTACGGTATGAGTAACCTCGAATTCGCGGATAACGCCGCGTTGAGTGGCCGCACCGACGCCGACCCCGCGAAGGCGCTGGAATGGTCGCTCCTGCATCAACCCGCCCAGGGGAATGATCTGATCCTGACACTCAATGCCGCGCTCCAACAACAAGCGACGAATCTGCTCGGCAACCGGAACGGTTCGATCGTCCTCCTCGATGCGAAGACCGGTGCGGTGCTCGCGATGGTCTCCAATCCGCACCTCGACCCGGCGGGATTGGCGGCAGTGCCGGGCAATGATCCGGCGGCATATTGGGATGCCCTGCGGAACAACCCCAATTCGCCCTTTGTCCTGCGCCCCACGCAAGGCTTATATACACCGGGTTCGATCTTCAAGACGATCACCGCCGCCGCCGCGATTGACGCTGGCAAGGCGCGGCCCGACACGAAGTACGAAGATCGCGGCTTTTACAATATCGAAGGGTTCCAGCTGACGGAGCAGAATATCCCGAAGGGGCATGAGGGCCAGCAATCGTGGACACTCGAAGAGGGGTACCAATGGTCCCTCAATGTCGTGTTCGCCCAGGTTGGGGCGCAGACGCTCGGCGGGCCGCTCCTGAGTGACTACGCGAAGAAGTTCGGCTTCGGCGAGCAGATACCGTTCGATCTCGGCACGAACGCGAGCCGCGTCAGCGACGATCCGAACTTCCTCAAGAGCGGTTCCGCCGTTGCTCAGACCGCATTTGGGCAAGGCCAACTGCTGGCGACGCCGCTCCAGATGGCGCTCGTCGCGGCGTGCATGGCGAACGACGGCAAGGAGATGGAGCCGTACCTTGTCTCCGCCGTTCGCCGCCCGGATGGCACGATTGCCAGCGAGCACACACCGACGGTGTGGAAGCAGCCGATCCGCTCGGAAACCGCCGTGCAGATGCGCGCGATCATGGAGAACTCTGTCGCGAACGGCTACGCGAACACGGCGGCGATCCCCGGTGTGAAGTCCGGCGGCAAGACCGGCACCGCCGAAGTGCCGAACGCCCAGCCGCACGCGTGGTACATCGGTTATGCCCCCGGCAAAACGACGACCTACGCCATCGCTGTCCTCGTTGAGAACGGCGGCGAAGGCTCGACCGTCGCGGCGCCACTCGCCAAGCAGCTCCTGCAAGCGACGCTGGCGTACGACGCGAAGAAGTAGGCGACGGTGACGAAGAATTCCGCTGATGTGCCGATCATCGCATTTGAAACGCAGCATGATTGGCATACATGGCTCGACGAACATCAAGCGGAGCCGTCGGGGGTGTGGCTCAAGATCGCCAAGAAAGCGGCCGGTATCCCTACCGTGACATATGCGGACGCGTTGGAGAGTGCGCTGTGCTACGGGTGGATTGACGGGCAGAAGCGCGCCTTTGATGACCGATACTTCCTGCAACGGTTCACGCCACGCCGCGCCAACAGTATTTGGTCGCGCGTCAATCGCGAGAAAGCGATGGCGCTCATTGCCGAAGGCAGGATGCAGCCAGCGGGACTACAACAAGTGGAACTGGCGAAGGGCGATGGTCGCTGGGAGGCGGCCTATCAGTCGCAGCGCACGATGACGATTCCTGACGATCTCCAGCGTGCGTTAGACGAGAACCCGCAGGCGAAGGAGTTCTTCGGCATGCTGAATAGCAGCAATCGGTACGCGATCCTCTGGAGAGTGGAGACCGCCAAAAAACCTGAAACACGTGCCGCACGGATCGCAACCTACATTGAGATGCTCACGAAGGGCGAGAAAATCCACCCGTAGTATGCGCGCGAACAGCGCGCGAAAGACGCGGCCTGTGGGGCCGCGTCGGGTCAGGGATGGTTGGCTGGGTGCTGGCTGCTGGCTGCTACCCCTGAGTCTTGCGGGGGTCGAGCGCATCGCGCAACCCATCACCGATGAAGTTGATGCTCAAGACCGTCAGGAAGATCATCATCCCCGGCCCCACCGCCATCCACCACGCAATGTCCAGAAAGTCCCGCGATTCACT
>JAICJW010000128.1 GCA_025928215.1 Chloroflexia bacterium
AGGAGAAGAACTTCTTCGAGACGCGCGTCACCGAATACCAGTCCGCCGCCGCGCTGACGTGGGAATAATGGGCGAGCGTCACGCGCGGAGCAGCGGCGCGACACGCTCGCCGAGCAGCGTCACCATCTCGCGGTGGAGGGGGTGATCCACCGAGAACATCATCCGCCCGACACCGGCGGCGCTGAGTTCGCGCAATCGTTCCGCCGCCTGCTCGGGTGTGCCCAGGATCCATGTCTCTCGATCCCGCATGTGCGGACGCGCGCCCTCCTGTAACCGTTCCAGCGTCCGCTCCACCTCGCGCTCCGTCTCCGCGACGCAGAGACCGGCGAAGAGGGCCAGCGATAGCGCGCGCGGATCGCGTCCTGCCGCCGCGCAATCGCGGTCAAGCCGCTCGCGTACCGCCCGACAGACTGCCGGAGTGCCGACGCCGACAACATACTCGTCGGCGTAGCGTGCCGCCAGCCGGGGCAGGCGGATTGCCGTGGTGCCACCACCAACCAGGAGCGGCAGGCGCGGCTGTTGCACCGGCTGTGGGGTGAAGTGACACTCCTCGAGTTGGTAGTGCGGTCCGGTATGGCTGAATGGGTCCTCGCTCCATAGCCCGGTGATCACCTGCAACTGCTCCTCAAGCAGATCAACGCGCGCGGGGCCGGCGGGGAAGGGGAAGCCGTGCGCGGCATGCTCTGCCGCCAGCCACCCGGCGCCAATACCCAACTCGGCACGGCCATCGCTGAGGTGATCAAGCGTGGCAGCCATCTTCGCCAGCACCGCCGGGTGGCGGAAAGTCACGGGGCTGACCAGCGTGCCGAGGCGGATGCGGTCGGTCTCCCGCGCCAGCGCGCCGAGGAAGACCCACGCATCGGCGGCCATGCGATCGAAGTGGCCCGACGACGAGTAATAGTGCTCGGCCAGCAGGGCGGCATCGAAGCCCGCCGCTTCGGCGGTCTGGGTGAAGGCCAGCGTCGTCGCGTAATCCAGCCCCTCCTGAATCTCGATAGACAGACAGAACTTCATGCTCTCCCTCTTTCCCCTCTCTCGCCGCGAGCGCCGATGACCAGTATAGCGCGGCGGCTGGGGAACCTCACCCCCCGACCCCCTCTCCATTGCTTGTCAGCAATAGAGAGGGGGAGCAATGCGGGTAGAGATTGGGATGTTCGGGGAATGCCACGGCACTTCAGATGCATCACCTCTCTCCTATCGCTTGCGATGGAGAGGGGGTGAGGTTCCCCAGCGATGCGCGAAGACGGAGCGGGGCGTATACAATGGCGCGCAGCATCGACCGCGTGAAGCAAAAAGAGGGGGAACGAGCGATGAGCATTTCCTGGGGTATCCACGTCGGACAGCAGAATATTTCGATGGACGAATTGCGCCGCCTCTGGATGTACGCCGACACGCACGGCTTCGGCTGGCTCTCCGTCTGGGATCATCTCTACTGCGCGACGAACGATGCGGATCCGCACTACGAGGCCATCGCCTGCCTCGCCGCCCTTGCCGCCGACACAAAGAACCTGCGCTGCGGCTGTATGGTTTTCGCGGTGCCGTATCGCAACCTCGGCTTGCTCGCCAAGTCGTTCATGACCCTCAATCACCTCTCCAATGGGCGCTTCGAGCCGGGACTTGGCGCGGGATGGCACGAGCCGGAGTTCCGCGCCTTCAACTATCCCTTTCCGCCGATCAAGGAGCGGATGGATATGCTCGATGAGGGCATGCAGGTGATGCGCAGTTTCATTGATAACGAGGTGACGGACCATCATGGCCGCTTCTTCGACTTCACCAATGCCTACATGAACCCGCGCCCGGTCGGCAAACTGCCGCTCTGGATCGGCGGGCGCGGCGAGAAGCGAACGGCGCGGATGGCCGCGAAGTACGCTGACGGCTGGAACATCGCCTATGTTTCGCCCGACGACCTGGCGCACAAAATCGAGGTGTTGCACCACTGGTGCGACGTCGAGGGGCGCGATGCCGACCAGATCGCCGTCGCGACGCAACTCGGCTTCTTCATGGCCGCCTCCGATGATCCGACGGTGATGGCGGCGACGGAGGAGGAGATGCGCCGCAAGGTGCCGCATCAGGACCCGGCGGGCCAGCTCATGGGCAGCCCGGCGCAGGTCACCGCGCGTCTCAAGGAGTACGAGGCGATGGGCGTCAAGGAGATCAACATCGCGATCCGCCCGCCCGTGGACTGGGCGGCATTGGAGACCTTCGTCACCGATGTGATGCCGCAGTTCCGTTAGGCAGATGCCCCTGGCTCGTCGGTCAACACGATTTCCAGCCGCTTGTTGCTCTTGCCTTTCGAGCGGGTGCCGACGATACGGATGCCACCGACCTCGCCGGTATGGGCGACGTGCGTGCCGCCATCGGCCTGGAGATCGAGGCCAACAATCTCCACCGTGCGCACCTCCGCGATGCCGGGCGGCAGCAGATTAATCTTCGTGCGGATCAGATCGGGGATGGCGAAGGCCTCGTCGCGCGGCAGGATACGCACGCGGACGGGCAGATCGGCGCGGATCGCGTCGTTCGTCGCCTTCTCAATCGCCGCGACGCGCTCCGGCGAGAGATCGTCCAGTTCAAAATCCATCCGTGATTGGTCGAGGGCCATCTGACCGCCGGTGACGAGCGCGCCATAGTCGCGGAAGACGACGCCGCAGAGGCAATGCATCGCCGTGTGCGTCCGCATCAGCCGGTAGCGGCGCTCCCAGTCCACGCGCATCTGAATAGTTGCGCCAACGGACGGCACCGGCCCATCGAGGGCATAGAGAATATCCGCGCCCTGCTTCGTCGCACCTGTCACAGACGCCTGTTGCCCCTCCCAGACCAACGTGCCCATGTCCGCCGGTTGGCCGCCACCACCGGGATAAAGAACCGTCCGCGCGACGATCACCGCGGGTGCGCCGTTCGCCTCGCCATGCCCGGTCACAGCGGTATCAAGATCGCGCGCATAACTGTCAGTCTGGTACAGCAATTCCGTCATCCGTCCCGCCTCTCATCCGTCGCATATATGCCGCTATCGCACTCATCACAATCTCGCCTATAATACCCTGTGCGTGGCGTTGTTTTCCCTTCTGGCAGGCGAATTGCTGTTTGTCAGGGGTGGAGGTTAGGAAGTCCGGAGATGGGGGGCAATCCGTGGACGGCGTCGCCGCAATGATTCTGGCCGGTGGTCAGGGAGAACGATTGAGCATCCTCTCACGGCAGCGGGCGAAGCCCGCCGTGCCGTTCGCCGGGAAGTACCGGATCATAGATTTCACGCTCTCCAACTGCGTCAACTCCGGGATCACGCATGTCGCCGTACTGACGCAGTACCGGCCCCACTCGCTCAATGACCATATCGGCATTGGCCAACCGTGGGACCTCGACCGCTCTCGTGGCGGCGTGCAGATGCTCCAACCCTACCTCGGCCGGGCGCGGTCGGACTGGTATCGCGGTACGGCGGACGCGATCTATCACAACCTCTGGTATGTGATGCCGAAGCAGTTCAACGATGTGCTGATCCTCTCCGGCGATCACATCTATAATATGGACTATCGCCCCCTGCTCGATACTCACCGCAGACGCAATGCGAGCGTGACCGTCTGTGTTCAACCCGTGCCGCTGGAGGATGCGAGCCGGTTCGGCCTCGTGGTCACGGACGACGACGACCGCGTGATCGCGTTCCAGGAGAAGCCGGAGAACCCTCGCAGCACGCTCGCCTCGATGGGCATCTACGTTTTCGACAAGGATCTGCTCGTTGAGACACTGGAAATCGGCGAGACGAGCGCCGAGCGGACGATGCTCGATTTCGGCAAGGACATCATTCCGATGTTGATCGAGCGAGGCGATGTCTATGCGTACGCCTTCGATGGTTACTGGCAAGATGTCGGCACGCTGCAATCGTACTGGGAAACGAACCTCGCCCTGCTGGACGATCTGCCGCAACTGAACTTGTACGACCCCGACTGGGTGATTCACACGCGCTCGGAGGAACGCCCGCCCGCGAAGATCATGGAGGGATCACACGTCTCACGGTCGCTCGTCTCGAACGGCTGCATCATCATCCGTGGGACCGTCGAACATTCCGTCCTCTCGCCGGGGGTGATCGTGCGCGAGGGTGCGGTCGTGCGGGACAGTATCATCATGGGCGACACGGTGATCGCCGAGGGCGCGGTCGTGGAGCGATGCATCATTGATAAGCAGGCATTCATCGGGGCCGGCAGCCGCCTCGGTTTCGGCGATGATACCCCGAACATGCTCGATCCGCGCCGTGTCAATACCGGGATCACACTCGTCGGCAAGAATGCGCGCGTCCCGGCGAATGTGACGATCGGGCGCAATGTCATCATCGCCCCCGAGGTGCAGGAGCACGAGTTCCCCGGCCACTCCATCCCCAGCGGGGAAACCGTTGATTCCCGCATGCCGTCCTGGGCATAACGAGGACTGAGGACTGAGGGCTGAGGACTCAGTGCCACGTCGAAGCATTGGAGATATCATGCAAACAGGGGCAGATCGCCAGGAAGCGCGAGGAATGGGCGTAGCAGAGTGCGCATCCCCTCAGTCCTCAGTCCTCAGTCCTCAGTCCTTCCCTCATCCTCAGCCCTCAGCACTGGTTTTTGTGCTGCACGGCCATCTGCCGTACGCGCGGCGGCAGGGGCAGTGGCCGCACGGCGAGGAGTGGATTCATGAGGCGGCATCAACGACGTATCTCCCCCTCCTGATCGCATTGACGGATATGGCGGAGCGCGGCGTGCCGTTCCGATTGACCATCGGCCTGACGCCGATCCTGATGGAGCAACTCTCCGACGTGGCGGTGATCGCCAATCTGGAGACCTATCTGCTGGATCGCCTGCGCCGGGCGGAATCGGATCGCATCCGGTTCGCGCATGATGGGTATGCGCGGGAGGCACGGGTCGCGGCGATGTACGCGGAGCATTTCGACCGCGCGCTGCAGGCATTCCAGACGCGCTTCAACCGCAATATCGTCGCCGGATTCGCCGCCCTGCAACGCTCCGGACATGTCGAACTGATGGTTTCCGCCGCAACGCATGGCTACCTGCCGCTGCTCGGTCGGGCGTCGTCCATCGCCGCGCAGTTGCAGGTCGGGATTACCGCCTACGAGCGGCATGTCGGGACGAAGCCGCGTTCGATCTGGCTGCCCGAATGCGCCTATCGCCCCGCGCAGGGCAGTCTGCCGGGCATCGAGACCTTTCTGGAAGCGCAGGAACTCAACCTCTTCTTCACTGAGGCGCAGAATGTCGAAGAAGCGCCGTTCGCCGATGGCACACCCGGCGCGCCAACGACCTTTCGCCCGTACCGGATCGCCGCCTCGTCCGTGCAGGTCGTCGCACGCAATCAGCGCGTCGCGGAGCAGGTCTGGTCGCGCTGGCAAGGCTATCCGGGCGACCGTGACTACCGCGAGTTCCACCGCAAGGATGCCGAGAGCGGCCTCTGGTACTGGCGGATCACCGGCAGCGACGTGGATCTGGGCGAGAAGGACCTCTACGAGCCTGCATGGGCAGCGGCGAAGATCGAGGCGCACGCGCGCCATTTCGTCTCCGTCGTCGAGGACGAGGCGACGAAATGGCGCGGCACAGCAAACGTGCCGGGTCTGATCTGCGCTGCCTACGACGCGGAACTGTTCGGCCACTGGTGGTTCGAGGGCGTCCAATGGCTCGCGCGCGTCCTCGAACTGACCGCGAGCGACGATCACCCGACGATCGCGACCACGACCGCCGGGCAATACGTGAGCGACCACCCCGCGACCGAGGCGATTGCGTTGCCGCCGTCGTCGTGGGGCCGCTACCGCACCGATTACACGTGGAACAATGCAAAGACGGCGTGGATGTGGCCGATCATTCACGAGCGTGAGCGGCGGATGGAAACGCTCGTCGCGCGGTATCCACGCGCGCGCGGGCCGCTCCGGGCAACGCTGGCCCAGGCAGGGCGCGAACTGCTCCTGCTCGAATCGTCCGACTGGCCCTTCCTCGTCACGACCGGGCAGGCGGACGAGTACGCGACGCGACGCTTTAATGCCCATGTCAAGCGATTTGACCGGCTGACGGCACTACTCGACGCAGGCACGGCGGAGATGAGCGCCGGGAAGCATCTGCGAACGCGGATCGAGCAACTGGATAACCCCTTCCCGCGCCTCGATTATCATGTCTTCCAGGATCGCGGCCCGGCGAATACCTACCTCGGCCCAATCAACCCTGGCGGTAGCGGCGCGGATATCCACTCCACGAGCACGACTTCCGGCCAATCCGCGGACGCGAAGCCAGTGCATCAGGAGCGCGGTTGGGGTTCAGACTATCTCTGGCATTCCAGCGCCGCACGTCGAAGCAGTGAGTAGAAAGTAACAAGTCAAAAGTAACAAGAGAATGATGTGTCATTCTTGTTACTTTTGACTTGTTACTTGTTACTCTGTGAAAGGATGACCGCCTGAAGATTTTGATGTTGAGCGCTGAGGTCGCGCCCTATGCGAAGGTCGGCGGGCTGGCCGACGTGGTCGGGTCCTTGCCGCTGGCGCTCGCGGCGTCCGGGCATGAAGTCGTCGTCGCGATGCCCCGCTATGGCGCAATTGATCCGCATCGGTACGCGCTCGATCCGCCGACGCACGGCTTCATGGTGACGCTCGGCTGGGGCACATCGCATGGCTTCGGCTTCTTCACGGGCCGGATGGGAGCGGATGATTTGCCGGAGAGCACGCGGCCCCGGATCATTTTCGCGGACAATACCCTCCTCTTCGGCGCGCCGCAGATCTACGGGCTTCCGTACGAGCACGAACGCTTCTTCTTCTTCTGCCGCGCCGCGCTGCAATGGTGCACCGAGAACGGCTGGCGGCCGGACATCGTCCATTGCCACGACTGGCACACCGCCATCGCCGTCCACTGGCTGCGCTACACGATGCAGTGGGACCGCTTCTGGGATCAGACGGCGACCGTCTTCACGATTCATAACCTCGCCTATCAGGGTATCTTCGGCGGCGATTACCTTTTCGGCCTCGCGGATATCAACGGCACGCAGATGTTGCCCATTGAGTACGCACGATTTGCTGGCGCGGCGAATCCGATGGCGCGCGGCATCGTCGAAGCCGACATCGTCAATACGGTCAGCCCCACATACCACGACGAAATCCGCACGCCGGAGAGCGGCGAAGGGCTGGATACGATCCTGCGCGAGCGCGGCGACGCATTTGTTGGCATCCTCAACGGCATTGACGAGGCGATCTGGAACCCGGCGACCGATGGCGCGCTCGCCGCCCATTACGATGCGGGGAATCCCGCGGCGAAAGCGGAGGACAAGGCTGCGCTGCAGCACGAACTCGGCCTCGACGCCGATCCACACGCGCCGCTGATCGGCGTCGTCTCGCGCCTGGTAGAGCAGAAGGGGTTCGATCTCGTCGCGCGGATCGCGGATTGGATCGTGGATCAGGGCGCGCAATTCGCCGTCCTCGGCACCGGCGATCCGATGATTGAGAATGAATTTCGGCGCGTTGCCGCCGCGCGGCCGCAACGCGTCGCCGTCCATCTCGGCTTCGACGCACGCCAGGCAGCGCGCATCTACGCCGGGAGCGATCTCTTCCTCATGCCGTCGCGCTTCGAGCCGTGTGGCCTCGGGCAGATGATCGCGATGCGCTATGGTACAATCCCGATTGTACGGAGGACGGGTGGGCTTGCGGATACGGTGACGGATTACGACCCGCGCGCGCGCGTGGGGACGGGTTTTGTCTTTGATTCGTACGATCCGGATGCATGTTTCGCGGCGGTCGCGCGTGCGCTAGAGGCGTACCGCGATCCGGCGGCATGGAACCTGCTCGTCTCACGCGCGATGACGCGGGACTTCTCATGGGCGGCATCGGCCCGCCGCTATGCCGCGCTCTATGAACGGGCGGTGGTATCGCGTCACTATTCCGGCGTCTGAGCGTTGAAAGAGTAGGCCGGGGGATATTCAAACGGCTGTACGCGCCTGCTATACTGTCGTTGGGGGAGAAAAAGGAGAATGGGACGCGTATGAACGCAGTTGCTGTCAATCAGCGTGAGATTGCCGCGCTCGATGAGATCGTGGCCAGCATACCGGATGAGGACCGCGCGTTATTCGACCGTTTATTTCACCTGAGCACCACCATTGGCGAGTTGAATCCGCCGCAGACGATGCACCGGTGGATCGAAAAATACTTTGGCTCGGTGGATGCCGTTCGCCGCCAGAAAGTCGTCAAGATCACGAACCGCTGGACGCTGGAGAGCAGCCTCTTCAACGAACTGCGGGCGCACCGGCCGCTTGAGGCGCGCATCCCCTCCGCTCTTGCGGAGGAGATCGCCCGAAGCCACCCCGATCCCTTCGATGACCCCGAAGCGAACACGCCGGAGGATGTCTTTGGCCGCATCCGCACCCGCCACGCGATCACCGCCTCGAATATCGCGAAATACGACGGCTTTCACGGCGTCGTCGTCTTCGACGAGCACGATCCGCTCGCCTTCACGGAAGAGACGGTAATCGGCGCACTCGACGCGGCGATGGAGTGGTATCAGCAGGCGCACGCGACCGACGCGGAGGCAATCTATCCCTTTTTCATGTGGAACTGCCTCTGGAAGAGTGGCGCGTCCATCCCGCACGGCCACGCGCAGATGAGCCTGACGAAGGGGATGCACTACGGCAAAGTTGAGTTGCTGCGTCGGGCGGCGCTGCAGTACAACACGGCGTTTGATCGCGATTACTTCGCCGACTACTACCACATGCACGAAGTTCTCGGCCTCGGCATGACGCATGGCGATGTGCGGATGATGGCACACCTCGTGCCGCTGAAGGAGAAGGAAGTCATCCTCTTCGGTAAGCGGTTGGACGACGATCTGAAACGCTCGCTCTATTGCGCGCTCGCCTGCCTGACGGGCGATCTCGGCGTCACCTCGTTCAACCTGACGATCGCACTCCCGCCGCTCGCGGAATCGGGCGAGAACTGGGCGGATTTCCCGGTCGTCGTGCGCATGGTGGACCGAGGCGACCCAATGAATCGCACGGCGGACTTCGGCGCGATGGAACTCTACGCCTCGTCCGTCGTCTCCAGCGACCCCTTCCGCGTCGCCGCGCAACTGCGCGAATGCGCCCAGATCGGCGAACGCACCGGGCGGTACGACTAACACAGGGAAATCGTTAAGCACGAAGGGGAAAGAAGAGAAGTATCTTTTTCTTCTCTTCCTTTCTTCGTGCTCTTCGTGCCTTCGTGGTTCACTCTCCCCTTCACTTTTGTCCGCGTGCTCGCATAGAATAGCGGCGAGGAAAAGGAGAAGCGATGGCGATTTCGGAGACGGCGCGCGTGGCCTTGCAACGGGCGACCGGAGAGCATGCAGCGACCTATGTGCAAGAGGGCATGATCGTCGGGCTAGGCACCGGCAGCACCGCCGTCTTCGCAATTGCGGCCCTCGCCGCGCGCGTGGCACAGGGGCTGCATATCCGCGCCATCCCGACCTCCAAAGCATCGGCGGCGCAGGCACGCGCGGGCGGCATTCCCCTCACGACGCTCAACACGCATCCGGCGATTGACGTGACGATAGACGGCGCGGACGAAGTTGACCCCGATATGAACGTCATCAAGGGGCGCGGCGGGGCGCTGCTGCGCGAGAAGATCGTCGCCAGCGCGACGACGCGGCAGGTGATTATCGTGGATGAAACGAAGATGGTGCGGCGGCTCGGCGAGCGAATGCCGCTGCCCGTCGAGATCGTCCCCTTCGGCTGGAAGCGGACAACCAGCGCACTCGCCTCGTTCGGCCTCGTGCCGACGCTCCGCCGCGCCGGGAGCGCCCCCTTCCGCAGCGACAACGGCAACTACATCGTGGATTGCGCGCTGCCACCCACCTTTGCCCTCCACGATCTCGCCGCCGCGATCAAAGCGACGGTCGGCGTCGTTGAGCACGGCTTCTTCCTCGGCCTCACGCACACCGTCGTCGTCGGCACCCCCGCAGGCATCGAGGTGCGCGGACGGCAGTAGCGATGGCATGGAGGACTTCCGCCTGACCGATCCTCCTACAAGCGGAAGCCCGATGCGGTGCGGCATGTCCTTCCCAATCATGGGATGTCACGGAAAGGCTCAACTCCACTAACAGGCTCCGCCTGGTATCGGAATGGGAGAATTACCCTGTCGGTTCACGGCCATTACCTGCCAGGGGGGTTGGCGTGAAGCTATCTCAACGACGATCGTGGCATCCCCGCCACTCGTCGTTACCGATGCATAGACACCAAGTATGGGGCGACCATCTTGTAAAACGCCGATTGCCTGGCATCGCACCATCGCCGCGGTAATAGGAGCAGGGAGATTCAATATCGAGGCAAGATCATAACCCTGCCGGGGAATACCACTTGCTGGACTGAGAAACGACGAAAGATCTTCCTTGTTGCGCACCGCCTGTAAAAATTGTATGACGAAGGGGCGTGCATCACCTGGAGGCTGCGCAATTCCAGGCGGATTCGTCATGGTCGGCGTTGGTAAATCCGCAGAGGAAGAAGGGCTTGCACCAGGAATGGCTGTTCGTGCAGCGAAAGCGGCAGCAGATTCCGGACTTCCTTTTGTCGCAACATCCGTCGGTACTGGGGATGCAACGGATGAATCGTTCGCACATGCCGAAAGCGAAAGTGTCAGCAAAAAGAGCATAATTGCTTGCCTG
>JAICJW010000585.1 GCA_025928215.1 Chloroflexia bacterium
AGACGACCGCCGTACCGCGCGTCATTGCGCGGTGAATATCGCGCGCGACGCGCTCCGGCAGCGCGAAAAGAAAATTCTTTGGCAGATGCGCGGTCATCGGTGTGTCCACGAACCCCGGCTTGATCGTGACAACGGCGACACCGGCCGCGCTCAATCGCCCGCGCAAGCCTGCAAGGAAGGTGTCGAGGGCGGCCTTTGCCGCGCCATAGACATAGAGCGACTTTCGCCCCCGATCCCCCGCGACGGAGGAGATCACCGCGATCGTGCCGTGCCGCTGCCGCTCCATCAGATTGGCGAGCGGCGTCAGGAGGGCGATGACGCTCGTGCAGTTGATCGCCCACTCGTCCATCGTTCGCGTGACCGATGCTTGACTCGCGGCCTGATCGCTCAGCGAACCGTGCGCGATGAGCACCATGTCGAGCGCGCCGAGCGCGGCAGTCGCGGCATCGAGCATCGCGGCATGCCCGGCGAGGTCGGTCAGGTCGAGAGTATAGGTCTCGACATCCGTCGCGCCACAGACACGGAGATCGTCGCGCACCGCGTCCAGTTTGCCGGCGGAGCGGCCAACGAGGAAGAAGCGCGCGCCCTCCGCCGCGAAGAGCCGCGCGGTGGCGTGGGCAATCGTTGAGGTCGCGCCGAGGATGAGGATGTTCGCCATGCGCTTGTTGCCTACCTTATTGAGCGGGTGACGCGCCGCCAGAAACTGGACGAGAATTGCGGGTCCATATGGCAGGCGAAGGCGCGCCATTGGGGAAAGAAGGCCGTGAAACTCTCCACGCTCATCCGCGCATCCTTCGCCGGATAGACCGCACCGCCGCTCGCCCGGACGACGCCATCGAGGTCTTCAAGCAGGTGCAGTGTCCGTGCGCCGTGGAAGGGAAAATCGAGCGCGAGCGTGATGCCCGGCCGGGGAAAGGAGAGCATGCCGGGGGAGGGAAGATCGCCGAAGGTCTTGAGGACGACGAGGAACGACCCTTCGCCGGAGCGGGTGATGCGCGTGAAAATTTCCTTGATCGCGGCATTGTCGTCGTCGAACGGGACGACGCATTGGTATTGGAGAAAGCCGCGGGTGCCATACATCCGGTTCCAGCCCTTGATGGCGTCGAGCGGATAGAAGAAGGGGTCGTAGGGGATGACGTTGTGCACGGCTTTCGCGCGCTGCCGGTGATAATACACCGTGTTAAACGCCTTCACCGTCCAGGTATTGAGGAGCGCGCCGGGAAGATCCACCGGCACGCCGATGGACGGTTTCGACGGTGGCGGACGGTGCGCCCGTTCCGGCGACGTATTGTGATTGCCGCGAATGAAATGACCGCGAACATATCCCTCCCCGCCAAAGAGGCAATCGGCCCAGGACATCGTGTATTCGTGGGTCGCGTCCGACTCCGCGGTGAGCGCGAGAAATTCATCGAGTGAGTCGAAGCGGATTTGCTCTTCGTCAATCCACGCATTCGTGATCGGCTTCAGGCGGATCTCCGCCCAGGTAATCAGCCCGGTCAGACCAAGCCCGCCGATCGTCGCGCGGTAGAGATCCGCGTGCTCGTCCGGTGAGCAGAGCAGCCGTTCGCCCGATGAGCGGACGAGTTCGAACCGGGTGACATGCCGCCCGAAGGTTCCGGCGCGGTGATGGTTCTTACCGTGGATGTCGTTCGCGATCGCGCCGCCGACGGAGACGTATTTCGTGCCGGGGGAGACGGGCAGGAACCAGCCGCGCGGCACGA
>JAICJW010000404.1 GCA_025928215.1 Chloroflexia bacterium
CCGGCGATCTGCGGCGTCTGCAGCGTCTTCGCCACGTTCAGGAGTTCGTCGTAGGTCTTCGGGGCCTTGAGGCCCTTCGCATCCATCAGGTCTTTGCGGTAGTAGAGGCCGGGGCCGTTGTTGTACCAGGGAACCGCGTAGAGCTTGCCGTTGTAGGTCGCGCCGTCGAGCGTGCCCTTGTAGAACTTCGCCTTCTCGTCGCTGGCCAGGACATCGTCCACCGAAACGGTCCACCCGGCCGCCGCGAACTCCGGCACGTACGGCACGTCCATCGAGACGATGTCCGCGCTGGAGTCCTTCGCGGTCGCGACGGTGACGAACTTGTCGTGCAGGTCGGTCGTGATCGCACCCTGCTCCTGGTAACTGATCTGGATCGTCTTGTTCGCCTTATTGAAGGCGTCCACCTGTTTCGGCGCGTAGCCGGTAGTGTCGCGCGAGGCGAACCAGTTGATCGTCACCGCACCGGTCGGCGGCACGTTCGGTGTCGTCTGCGCCGCCCCGGAGGTGCCGGTCGTCGCGGCGGGCGCGGCGGCGGAACTACTGGCAGTGGTCGCGGCGGGGGCCGTCGTCGCGGCACCCGCCGCCGTTGTTGCCGCCGGTGCTTTGGTCGCCGCGGTCGTCGCCGCGCCGCCCGCCGCAGTCGCCGCAGGGGCGGGAGTGCTGGTCGCGCTGCCGCCACAGGCGGCGAGGATTGCCGTCCCTGCCGCGCCTGCCGCGCCGAGGAGGAATGTGCGGCGACTCAACGCCTTCGTCATCATCTCATGCTGTTTCACGTCCGATGCTCCTTCGTGTGCCTAAACGACCGACGCGGGACTAAAAAGGTTGCAACACTCTCCATTCCGGGCGCGTATGCTGCCATGTACCTCCTTGTCATGCAAACGAAAGCGGCGCTCGCATTCCATGACAATGGCGCGGTGGCTGCCGGGAGAAAGGGCGACAAGAATAATCGAAACGGCATTGACGCACGAAACTACTACATTGTTGCATTGCCGTGGAGCATAGCCCGCACGTACGTCACTGTCAATACTGAGTGACTGACGTACGACCGCGCTCCTATGACGATGGAAAGAGCGAGAAGTGCGTGTGCGTCGCCAGCCATCTGCCCGCGCGGTACGCGAAGGTGAAGGTGGCGCGACCGGGGCGGGGAAAGGGCGTGCCGTCCGGGCGGAAACCGTGTGACGTCCAGGTAAGGACGGCCCAGGCGGTGTCGTCCGCGCGGTGGCAGTGAAGGGTGTCGAGATCGAAGGTGAAGCCGTCAATCGTCGGCCAGATATGCCGCCACTGCTGGGCGATCAAATGCTCCCGCCCCTCGACCATCGCCGCTTTCGTCCCGAACGAGACGACATCTTCGGCGATCATTGGCCGCGCACCGTCGAAATCCTGTGCGCGGACGCAGGCGGCGAAGGCTTCCAGCCATGCGCGCAATTCGGCCGTCGTCGTGTCGCTCATCGTGTCGCCTCCCGTGGTATCGCGCCCATCGTGCGGTGTGGCGCGCGCGTGCCATTCGGGGAGAGGGCCGCGAGCAGGTGAAGCATGGCGTCGGCGGCCCGCGCATCCATGCCCCGCACGGCATCGGGCAGCGCGAAGTGGAGTTCGTGCGGCGGCAACGGCGCATCGCCGTACTGCTCCGCGACGTGCAACCAGCCTGTACCCTCCAGCAGCGTGCAGGCGGCGAAGGTATCCGCCGTGCCGGTCACGCGGAACTCGCCCATTGCCTGGCCCTCCTGCGTATCAACGACGGTAAATTGCACGCCCTCGGCGATCCCGTGGCGGCGGCCGAGCGGCAGGGTGCAGACCAGTTCGTCCCGCGCGTTCCGGTGGCAGCGCCAGAGATGGGCCGATTGCCGTTCAACCTCATCGGCGGCGATCACCGTCTGGAGGGAGGCTGCGAGTTGCTGGACGGGGTTGGGCGCGTTCTTGATCGTCGCGAAGGCCTGCTCCGCCTCCCGCTGCGCCCGTTCGGCACGGACGGTCGCGGCTTGCGCCTCCGCGACGAGGCGTTCGAGGTATTCAATCCGCGCGGAAAGGTGTTCATTCCGCTCCATCATCGCGGCGTCGGGCGCGCCGCGCCGGATCAGTAGCCGCGTGGCGATGCCCATCAGCGCCAGGACGATTGCCGCGATCAGGGCGATCGCAACGACAACGATCTGGATGAGCACGCGGTTCGCGCGGACGAAGGCATCCCAGCCCACGACGCTCACCGTGGCGACGATGACGCCGTTGCAGACGAGTTCCGCGATGAGGAACCAACCGAGGAATTGGAGCCAGCGCGGGGGGGCTGTCGCCCGTTGGTGCAATGCGTCGTCGTGCATACGGCTCCTCGTCGCCTAAAAATCCTCGATGAAGCCAGTCTCCGGGCGCGCGTCGTCGCCCGATGCGGCGTGCCACGCCTCGATCAGCGCGGGCGCCTCGGTGATGCCGGCCAGCGTCGCATCCGGGATCGCCGTGCCGGTATAGGTGGCATTGTCCGGGTTCGCCGCGCCGTGGACGAGGATGCCCCGCATCCCCGCCGCGTGCGCTCCCTCGATGTCCGCGTGCAGCCCATCGCCGATCACGACAATCGTCGCGGGGTCGAGTTCCCACGCGGCGGCGACGGACAAAAACAGTCCCGGATCGGGCTTGCGCGCCCCGGCGAGCGCGGAACTCATCACCGGGCTGAAGAACGGGCGCAGGCCGATCTTCGCTACCGCCTCCTCGACAAAGAGATGCGACGGCGCATTTGAGATGACTGCCAACCGGAACCCTTCGGTATTGAGCGCCTCAACCGCTGCCAGCGTACCCGGCAGGATGCGCCAGCCGTCGAGTTCGGGCATGAAATAGGCGCGCTGCGCGGCGGCATTCTCTTCCGGTGTGAGATGGTAGCCGAATCCAGCGAGGACGCGCGTCATCACTGACTCGACGGAGAGTTCGCGCGGATTGCCGCCATTGTTGGTGAGATCCGCCTCGAAGGTTGTTTGCAACGCGCGGGCGAAATCGTCCGCCGCGATGGCAACGCCGGTACCGCGGAGATGGCGATACAATTCCGCCGCGCCCCGCTGCCATGCCGCGTGCAGCTCCTCACGTGTGCCTGTGAAGGTCGCGAGCGTGCCCATCAGATCGAAAATAATGCCGTAGACCGGCGCCGTACCCGCCATGCTCCCCCGCTTTCTCATTGCCCGCAGTGTACACGAAGAATGGGCAGTATCGCCTCGGCTTGCGCACATTCAGACCCTTGCATTCTGTACAATCTTATGGATACTGTGCCGTTGCACGAGATATGAAACTGAGCCGCAAAACAGGGTGCCCGTATGTGATCGTACCGTCGCTCGGTCTCGTCTGCCTCGTGCGGTGCGTCGCGGCGCTGTGGGGAGTGCCGCGTTCAGCAAGGTCGTCGGATTCGCAGAGAACGAAATGGGGATAGGGAAGGTGACCGACCCGCGTCAAGCGGAGGCGCACGCCCTCGAAACACCCGATACCGCGCGGAGAATCAAGCGACGCGGGCTGATCTCCGGGGCCGATAAGGGAGGATCAATGTCAGTCAGACGAGTATTTCATTCGCGACAGAGCGCTATCATGACCGCTTGTGTCCTTCTCGTTATGGTCGCCGCAACTGTGTTCATCACTGCAGTTACAGCAAAAACGACTGTTGGTACGAAGCCTACGATTGACCCGTCTGTCGCATCGCTACCACCAGCGAAGCAGACGTATGTCGCGCCACGAGAGACGAGAATGGCTGAGTTTGCCTCAACACATCCGCTAATAGACAAGGGCGCTCCCGCGACATTACCACCGACCCCGACTCCGGCCCTCGGTGTTCAAATCAATGTGTGGCAGAACCCGTGGAACCCCAAGCAGCCTGCCGATTATCTGTGGCGCGGTTACATCAACGGAGACCTCGTGACTGTC
>JAICJW010000358.1 GCA_025928215.1 Chloroflexia bacterium
AAGACGGCCGGAAACTCCAGCCCCTTCGCGGCGTGGACGGTCATCAGGCGCACCGCGTCGATCCCGTCGGCCCAGGCGGGGAGCTGGCCGTATCGCCGATCCTCCCGCGCGATCTCGAGGCTGCGCACGTACCGAAAAAGCCCCCGCATCGCCTCCCCGCCGCGCGCATCGTCGCGCCGCTCATAGGCGTGGACGAAGTCGAGGAACTGATAGAGCGCCATGCGCCGCCGTTGCCCCGCGAGCGATGCGTCCGCGAGCAACGGACGAAGGTAGTCCCCCCGATCGAAGAGATAGCGCACGAGCATGGTGTACGGCCCGGCATCGGTACCGATCGCGGCGTCAACGTCCGCCGTAAGCCGCAGGAGGCCGGAGCGGCCCGCGTCGGTCAGGTCGGGGAGCGTTTTCGTCAGCCGGAGGGCGGCCGGGAAGGGCAGGCCTTCGCCGCGGGCATGGGTAAGCAGCCGCCGCACATCGGCGGGCGGGACGCGATAGGCGGCGAACCGCGCGACGCGCTCCAGGCCGCGACCGTCCGGATCGCTGGCGAGCGAGAGGAATGAGAGCAGGTCGCGCACCTCCGGTCGCTCGAAGAGATCGCCAAGGTACAGGACTGGCACTCCACGCGCCTCGAGTCGCTCCGCCATCCGCTCCAGCACCGTGTAGGAGCGGCAGAGCATCGCCTGGTCACGATACGGGGTGTCGGCTGCCGCCAATTGACGCATCGCCCCCGCGATTGCATTGGCCTCGTCCTCTTCCGTCGCCGCGAGCAGGTAGCGGAAGGTGCCCGCCGCGTCGGTCCGCTCCACTTCCCACGGCGTGAACGGGCGCGCATGGTCGCCGGTCGGGTTGACGGGCTGCGCGCCGACATGCGGCGCGAACGCGCTCACCCTGTCGACGATCGCGCGGCGCGAACGGTAGTTTCGTTCCAGCCGCACGACCGACGCGCCGGGATAATCGGCCGGAAAATCGCGCAGACTACCGTGGCTCGCACCGCGGAATCCGTAGATGGCCTGGCGCGCGTCCCCGACGACCCAGAGTCCCGCACCCTCCCCGGCGAGAAGATGCAAGAGTTCCCGGCTCGCGCGGTTCACGTCCTGATACTCGTCCACGAGGATGTGTCGGCAGTGCGACCGGACTATGTGGCGCACCTCCGGCCAGTCGTGGAGCAAACGGACGGCGTGGAGGAGCAGGTCGCCGAAATCGCAGCCGTTCACCTCCCGCAGGAGTTCCTGATAGCGGGCATAGACGCGGGCAACTTCCGTTGCGCGCGATTGATCGTTGCCGGCCTCCATCGCCGCTACGAGCGCGGCATACGCCTCCGGGCCGACGAGCTCATCTTTGGCGCGGGAGAAGGCGCTGAAGAAGGCGGGGAAGGGGGCCGTCGGATCGGTGAGATCGTCGTAGTGGGTAAGTCCGAGCGCAGTGACGACCGACTCAAAACGGAGGCGCGCATCGACCGGGTCGATCAGTTCGAACCCAGACCGCAGGGCATCGATCCGCCCCTCCGCGTATTTGCGCAGCAGTTCCAGCGCGAAGGCGTGGAAGGTGCCCGCCCACAGGCGCGGCGCGGCATCCGGCTGCGCGAGAGCGACGCGATCCCGCAGCTCGCCCGCCGCCCGATTGGAGAAGGTGAGGATGAGGATTTCTTCCGGTAGGACGCCGGTTTCGAGCAGATGGTTCACGCGGTGAACGAGCGTGCGCGTCTTGCCCGTCCCCGGCCCGGCCTCGACGAGTAGCGGCCCGCATTTGGCGTATGCGGCGACGCGCTGGCTCGCATCAAGCGGCGCAGCATCGCGCACAACAGTCTCGGGGGGCGAAGCGATCGCGCTTTCGGGCGGCAAGAGCACTGCCCGCGCGATCTGGTAGGAGAGCATCCGCTCCGGCACGCCGAGATGCCGCGCGAGCGCCGGGACATCGGGAACAATCGCTCCTCCCCACCGCCGATCCGCGAACCAGGGCACGAGCAGTGCGGGCGGCAGCAAGAACTCCCGCGCGAAGACGTTGGCGCTCCGCTCCACAAGATCGAAGGGGCTGTACCCCTCGACGCGCTGCGCGCTCGGTGAGTCGTCAGCGGTGAAATCGAGATCAGCCGCGACGGTGATCATCGCGCCGTGTCCGAGCCAATAATGTGCGTACTCGTGCGCGAGGACGAAGGTTCGCGTCTCCATCGGGAGACTGGCATCAACCCAGATCATCCGGTACTCAGGATCGTAGACACCCTGCGCGCCGTAGAGCAACGGATGCCCGGCGGGGAGAAGGGCATAGCCGATTCCGGTCGCCGCTGACGCCCGTTCGATCAACAGCAGTGCGGATGATCCACTCTCGGCGAACGCCGCCCGGCGTGCCCAGGCAATCGCGCGCACTGCATCCCACTGGCTCATGCGCTGCCGTTCGTTGTGGGCGCGAGGGCAAGCCACTGCGCCTTCTCCGCCTCCGTGAGCAACGGGTCGGCGCGGACGGCGGCAAAGAAATCCTGCGTTGCCTCCGCCGCGATGGGCGCTGTGTCGGCACGAAATTGCGCGCCCTGCGGCAGCATCGGTGGCCTGGCCAGATACGCCCGCACATCCGCGACCGTACGACCGATCGCCGCTGCGAGCCGGGTGAAGAGGATATCCGGGAGCGACTCGAAACGGATGAGCCGCCGGTCCAGTTGGGCGAAGAGTGGCACACTGAGGCCCGCGTGCGCCGCGGCGTCCTGTGCGGTGCGATTGATGGCTTGGGCCTGCGCGAGGAGACTGGTGATCGACTCGCCGGGAGTCAGTTCGGCGAGCACGCGCGCGACGACCTCCTGCCCACGCACCGCCCACGCCGGATCGGCGGGGAGCGCATCCAGACGGGGCACGAGTACCGCGCTCACACTCCAGCGGGCCGCAAGAGCGATCAACGCGTCCCGGTATTCGGGATACCGATCGAGCCAGACGCGCAGGTCGGCGTGATCGGGGGCGTCGTCGAAGGCCATCGCGAAATCGTCCAATACCGTTTCCAACCGCTCGTCACGGGGATGTACGCTCATTTCTCTCCTCCTCGCCACGCCGCCAGGCGCTCATCGACCGCGTGCAGCCAGTTGCGGACGGTGCGCGCGGTGACACCGAGGTACTCACTGATCGTCGGTGCATCATCGCCCTCGATCGGCCAGCCGGAGAAGTGTCGTAGGATGAACGCCTGCACCAGCTCGGGCTTCAGTTCCTGGGCGATCTCCCGCAGCGCATCCGCGATCAGGGCTCGATCTCCGGGCGCGAGCGTCCGGTCCGGGATATTCTCGGCGGGATCGTCATCCCCGGCGTCTTCACGGTCGCGCGGGTCGCGGTGACGGTGAGTGCGGTCGTCCATGGCCCGATCATGATACTGCGCAGACACGTCGATGCATCTCCGCTTCAGCGCGTTCCAGAAGCGGACCTGATAGTATTCGCCGCGCGGATGATCGAGATTGAAAATCGGGTGGAAAACGCGCGCGATGACTTCGCTTTGAGCATCCTCGCGATCCTCATCCGGCACGCCGACGAGGTGGGTGCGGACGAAGGGGCTGATCCGATCTAATACCTCCTCCGTCAGCGCGTCGACCGCAGACATGCACCGGACGCGGCGCCACTCGCGCAGGAAATATGCGAGCGATTCCTCCCGCATGCCTGCCTCCGGCGGCTCACGCCGTTCGACACATGCGGTAAGCGCGGAGTGTGTTTGCAATTCCACGAGGGCATGCAGTTCGTCTTCAACCGCCGGGAGCCGGTGATACAGATCGCCACGCGCGTTGCGGAGCGTTAACGGTGCCGGTGGCGGTGCAAGGATCGGGTCATCGGATCGGGGTCGTCGCACCGTGTCTCCTTTCGTGCGTGGAACGATGATCATACCGCGCTAATCGCTGACGAACCTGTGAACCGGAAACGAGCATATGATATGCGAACCGCATTATCCGAGAACGAATTTAACGACGAGCTTATACACATCTGCCGCTTCGAGCACCACGTTCTCGCATTCCTTCAGCATGTGAGCATCGTCCGACGGCCCAACGATATACTCGCCGCAACGGTCGAGGAAGAGGGCCACATTCGCTTCTGTCGCCCCTGCCTTCCGCGCCCGGTAGTGGATCCCCGCGATCTCGGGGAAGCGTTGCCTCAGCACGAGCGCCCATGCCTGGCAGGTCGGGTAGTCGTCGCCGACCGAGATGCGCTCGTCCAGTCCGAGCAACGCGAGCAGCCGCACATCGGCGAGATCGACGAGCGGGAGCGGCGCACGCGGCACCAGCCGGACGAGATAGCGGCTCCCCTCGTGCTCTCCGAGCCGCCACGCCCGGTCGCCATACACCTCCGCGAACGTTCCCAACTGCGAGGCGCAGGCAGAATACTCGCCGTGCGGTGCGTCGAAGCGATAGCGCGGCGCAGGATAGGTGCGCGCGACGATTTCCGTCCCGTTCTGGATGCGCCACAACGCCGCCGTCCACGGAACAGGAGCAATCGGAGGGAGCACCGCAGAGGACAGCGGCAGCGGTGGCGGGCCAGTCACCCCGAGAACGGCCCGAGGCCGGCGGAGCGGAGGAGGTCCACCACCCGCTCCGCCTCGCCTGCGGCCAGCAGGTCCGCCGGCGTCCCGCCGCCCAGCCGCTCGTCCGGCTCGACCATGAAGAAGTGCAGCGTCTCCGGGTCCATCGCCGCCGCGTGCGCCGCCCCGATCACCGCCACCAGACCGGGTAGCGGCGTCCCGTCGGCGGCGAACTGCCATGCGGGGTACAGGCGCGATCGCCGATCCTTGGTGAGCA
>JAICJW010000317.1 GCA_025928215.1 Chloroflexia bacterium
ACGATCCACGACATGCCTTGGCACTCGCGACCGAACTGCGCGCTGGCGGCATCCGCGCCGAGGTAACGCTTGACCCGAAGCGTAATCTCATGCAGCAATTTACCTACGCCGAGCGCAAGGGCATTCCTATCGTTCTAATCGCCGGTTCCGACGAGCGCGCAGCAGGAAAGGTAACAATCCGATTCGTGCAGGTGCGCCAAGAGCGGAAGATCGATCGTGATGAGATTGCGTCACGGGTCGGGAACGAAATCCGCGAATGGGGCAATTTCGTGACGATGAACCTACAAAAACCATGACGATCCATCCTCCCTCTTCGCGTCCTTCGTGTCTTCGTGGTTCAATCTTTTCAATCTCATGAATGCGATTGGGTCGGCGTCGTCGCCGCGATGGTATCGGGGAACGGTGTCGGGGCTGAGCGCGTACCTGAGCGATTTGCGGGCGTGGGGCGCGGGGGCGGCGGAACTCGTCCTCCATCACGGCCCGGCGACCGAGCAATTCCGCTTCGTCCATGTGATCGCGCAGGATTGGAACGCGACGTTCGCGCAGTATCACGCGCGCGGCATTGCCTGCCACGCGCACGCCTCCCTCGCGCCCGGTTTCCGACTCGAAGGGTGGCACACAGACGCCAAATTCGTGCGGGCGCAGTACACGCCGCTCCTCGCCTTCTGCGCGCGGATGGCCCAGGCGGAAGGGCGCGGCGTGACGATGGTCGTCCATGGGGCGGGCGACACGAAGGCGACACTTGGCGCAAACCAGGACGCGACACGCGGCTTCCTTCGCTGGGCGGAGGGCGAAATTGTCCGGCTCGGTGGCGGGGTGCAGATTGCCATTGAACTCCTGCGAGCGCGCGGCGCGGGCGATGTCCATGCCGCCTCCGGGCGAGAGAGAGCGATGGTGCTCGTCCGCGACTGCGATCCCGCGCTGATCGGTATTTGCTGGGATATGGAACACGACTGGTTCAACGGGCTGGGCGACCCGGCGTGGACGCCGCGCCCGCCGGACGCCTTCCTCGACCGCGTCATCCATGCTCATGTGCACGATGCGAACGGCGCGACGCTGGCGAATCATTACCCGCTCGTTTTCAACACCGTGCCGTACGACAGCATGGCGCCGCTGCTCGTCGCGCACGGCTACACCGGGCCGTTGATTCTCGAAATCCGCTACCGGCACGCCCTCGCGCTCGGCGATCCGCAGTTCTGGATGGGCCAATCGTACGCCGTCCTCCACCGCCTCCTCACCGACACCGACGGCGCCCTCCGCTCCGGCCGCCCTGCGTAGAGCAACCGATAAACCGCATACTGCCCAGAGGGCGCCCGGCAGAGGACGCAGAGAGGGGAAAGAAAGTAGAATGAGACAGGCGCGAAGCGGTTTGTAAACGTCTCCCGTCCGTCCTTTCTCTTCTTCCTGTATTTCTCTGCGTCCTCTGCGTCTCTGCGGTTCAAGGGGTTTCATTCTATGGAGCAGTATCACAACGAGTTGCGGGACATGTTCGCGGCGGATCAGGCGGACCGGCGGGCGGTGGCGGCGCGGGAGATGACGCAGCCGGAACTGAACCTGCATGATTACGAGCGGCGGCAACGGCTGGAACACCTCGCGGCGGACGGGGCGATTCAGCGCGCGGACGACTACTACTACGCCGCCTATCTCCTCCAGCACGGCACACTGCCGGAGGAGTTTCGCCGCGCGCACGACTTCGCCGCCGAGGCGGTGACGCGCGGCTCGCGCCCGGCGCGCTGGCTCTTCGCCGCCACGCTGGACCGCTGGCTCGTCGCGCTCGGCAAGCCGCAGCAGTACGGCACGCAGTATATCCGCATCGGCAACCACGGCTACGCGATCTACGAGGTGGACCCCGCCGTCTCCGACGCCGAGCGCGCCCAGTACGATGTACCGCCGCTCAATGAGCAGCTCCGGCTGCTGACGGAGAAAAACGGCGGCTGGCCCGTGCCGTGGGTGCAGCGCGTCAATGGCAAACTGCAAATCATCGAGCCGGAAGACGCTCCCGATGCTGGGCCGGTGCATCTGCTCATTCCGAAAGACCCGCACCAGCAGTGATCGCGTTAGAACCGGTGGTTCTTCTATGACGCGCCCATATCCTTCAGCCAGCGGGCGGTGGCGCGTGGGGAGCGGAGACGGACGAGGGTGCGGTGCGCGTGCTCCGGTGCGCTGAAGATGGCGGCGAACTCGCGCCGCCGCACGCGATGCATCTTCACGATCCAGACGACGAGCGAGTCACGGCCAAAGAGCGCGCCGCGCCACGTCTCGCGGTTGCCATTCCAGAGTTCTTCGCGCCGGATGATCCGCCGCACGGTGCGCGGGACGACGCGCCAGAGCGGGATAATGATCGGATAATCGAGCCAGATCACCGTTTCCGCCTGCCCAATCGTCAGGTCACGCACGGCGGCGTAGTTGCCGTCCACGACCCAGCCATCGCCATTGAGGGCGTCCGCTGTGCGGGCGTGGAATTCTTCATTGGAAAGGTCTACCCAGTTCGGGCCGTGGACGATGCCATCCAATTCTACGTGCGGGACGCCGAGCAGGCCCGCGAGGTGCTTCGCCAGTGTGGACTTCCCCGTTGCCGTCATGCCGAGGACGGCGATACGACGGCCAAGCCGGAGAGAAGGTATTGGAGTATCTGATTCATCGGCAATCGTCAGCACACATTCTCCTGCTCCACATTACGCCTCGTTGATCGCGTCGCGCAGATGGAGGGTTTCGACGACGCGCCCGGCGCGGTCGAGCGTGATCGCGACAACATCAATGCGGACGAAGCGGTCGCCATGTTCCGGGTAGGCGGCGATGAAGGCGGCGACAGCATGGAGGACGCGCTTCGTCTTTGTGCCCACGACCGATTCCGCCGCCGTGCCATGCCCCGCTTCGGTGCGGACACGGACCTCAACGCAGACGAGCAGGTCGCCCTCGAGGGCGACGAGATCGAGTTCGCCGCCGCGACAGTGCCAGTTCCGCGCGATAATCGTGCAGCCTTCCTGTTCGAGCAGAAGGGCGGCGATCCGCTCGCCGCTCGCCCCGACGGCTGCATTGCGCGTCGGCTTCGTCACCGCGCCGCGATGCCCGTGAAGCCGGTTGGCTCCTCGATGACGGCTTCGGCTTGTAAGGGATACGTGCGGGCAGCGACGGCGGCGGCATGGACGGGCGCGAAGCGGTAGCGATGGACGGGCGACGGCCCGTGCAGGCGGAGGGCGGCGCGATGTGTCGGCGTGCCGTATCCCTTGTGGCGGGCAAAATCGTAGTCGGGATGCGTGGCATCGAGCGCTACCATCATCGCGTCCCGCTCCACTTTGGCGATGATGCTCGCCGCCGCGATGGAGAGGCTCGTCGCGTCGCCGCGCGCGAACGCCCGCTGCGGGATGCGTAACTCCGGCAACTTCACCCAGTCGAGCAGCAGATAGCCCGGCATCCACGGCAGCGCCTCCACCGCGCGGCGCATCGCGAGGCGGTTGCCGACGGTCAGGCCGTAGCGGTCCAGTTCATCCGGCGGGACGATGCCGATGCCGATACCGCTCGCCACCGCGCGGATCGTCGCGGCGAGCGTCGCGCGCTCCTCGGGCGTACAGGTCTTTGAGTCGCGCACATTGGCGAGGCGCAGCAGCAATTCCTCCGCGAGCGGCGGCGAAAAGACGGGCGGCAGCACGACTGCCGCCGCGACGAGCGGACCCGCCCACGCGCCGCGCCCAACCTCGTCCACGCCCGCAATTGGGCCATGCCCATCCTGTGTCAAATGGAGTTCTTCATCCAGCGTGGGGAATACCCGTCTCGCACCGCGTGGCATCGTCCCCTCCCTCGTCTCTATGCGCGATCCACAGATGTACGTACACTCTGGATAGTAGCATATCTCCGCACCAATGGGAATATGTCGCAACAAAAAACCGGCCGCATGATGGGCCGGTTGATACGCGAGGGAACAAGACGGGAGACGGAAACCGCACTCTTTTTTGCGGTTCTCCCCGGTTTCCGTCAGTCCGCGCCGGTGCTTGCGGTCTGGGTCGCGCCGCGCTTGCCGACGGGATGCTGCTCGCGGCGCTCCTTGAGGCGGGCCTTCTTGCCCGTCAGGGCGCGCAGGTAATAGAGCTGCTGGCGGCGCACATTCGCCCGGCGGACGACTTCGATCTTGTCCACGCGCGGCGAGTGGAGCAGGAAGGTGCGCTCGACGCCGATGCTGTTCGCGCCGATCCGGCGGATGGTGTACGTCTCGTTGATGCCCCCACCCCGGCGGCTGAGCACGACGCCCTCGAAGATCTGGATGCGCTCACGCGTCCCCTCGACGACCTTGACGCTCGCGCGCACGGTGTCGCCGGTGCGGAAGACGGGGATATCGGTGCGGAGAAACTGATCTCCCACGCTCTGAACTAATGGATGCATCGCCTTCGCCTCACTCTTTGTTCTGCATTCACGCGCCTACCGCCCATTTCCGGGCGCGACGGGCAGTGTACCATAGGGACAATGCGGCGTGCAAATGCTGTTTTTGGGTTCGCGGTTCGGGGTTCGAGGAATCTCGCTTCGAACCCCGAACCTTTCGTGCGGTATACTCGCGGGCTATGCGCTACCACGCGGAGGATAGATGACGGCATCGCACACGGAGCGCATCACGGCGGTGCAGGACGACATCACGACGCAGCGCGTAGACGCGATCGTCAATGCGGCGAACACCTCGCTGATGGGCGGTGGCGGCGTGGACGGCGCGATCCACCGCGCGGCAGGGCCGGGGTTGCTCGCGGAATGCCGGACGCTCGGCGGCTGCCCGACGGGCGAAGCACGGATCACGAAAGGGTACGACCTGCCCGCCACATGGGTGATCCACACCGCCGGCCCGATCTGGCACGGCGGCACGCATGGGGAGAATGAACTGCTGGCGCGCTGCTACCGCAGTTGCTTCGCCCTCGCCGCGCGGCACGCCGTCCGCACCATCGCCTTCCCCGCCATCAGTACCGGCATCTACGGCTTCCCGCTCGAACGCGCCACCCGCATCGCCGTCACCGAAACGACCCGCTTCCTCGCAGACGACACGGAAATCGAAGAAGTGCGCTTCGTCTGCTTCGGCATGGAGACGTATCGGGTCTATCAGGCCATCGTCACGGGATCTGCCTAAGGGCAGCGACACTCACGCTCTTACTCGAAAAGCATGAGTCGTTCGAGTGTCCACCGGAGCGTCGCAAGTCCAATAGAACACATTCGCTTCGCCTTCAGGCGGCTTCCTGCTCTGCATCCGACATCCTCCAGGTTCGAACTGTCGCATGGACCCGACATATCAGTTTGAGGCTGCCTGTTGGGCTACCTTCTCTGCAAGAAGCTCTCCAAACGCCTCTAATACACGCCGATACCGCGAGCTTCTCT
>JAICJW010000147.1 GCA_025928215.1 Chloroflexia bacterium
GGGCGAACGGAGGTCGCTCGTCACGTCCTCCCCGTTGATCGTCACGACCGGCTCGCTCGCGGCATCGCGCGGTGGGCCGACGTGGATCGCGGCGCCCCGAATGAGCCGCACGATACGCGCCTCATCATCCGGGCCAACCGCCGCCAGCCCGTCCCGCACCGCGAGGAGCGTCGCCGCGCGATAGAGCGCACCCGTGTCGTAGACATGGTAGCCGAGCCGCTCCGCCAGCCGCTCCGCGAGGCTCGTCTTCCCAACGCCCGCCGGTCCGTCAATCGTGATGACGCGGAGGATCATCCGGGAACCTCGCCCCCCGACCCCCTCTCCTTTCGTAAACGAAAGGAGAGGGGGAGCAGGAACGCGATCCCGTTTCCCTTCTGCTCCACCTCTCCTTTGCGAATATCCCAAAGGAGAGGCAGGTACCCTTTGGGCAGGGGGGGGGTGAGGGTCCTCATTCCCGTTCCTCCGCTGGCATCTCCGGATCATTGAGTTTGAGGGCGACGAAGAGTTCGCGCCGCTCGCCGGGCGTCAGTTCGCGCCACGCGCCTTTCGGAATGCCGGTGAGAACGAGCGGGCCGAGGCGGACTCGCACGAGTTTCTGCACCTCGCAGCCGACGGCTTCGAGCATCCGGCGCACCTGCCGCTTGCGTCCCTCGCTGATGACGATGCGAATCCACTGCTCGCCGTGCTTGACAGGGAGCAGGCTGACCACTGCGGGGGCAGTGCGCTCGATCTGCCCTCGCTCATCGCGTAGCTCTATGCCGGCGCTCAGGGCACGGACAGCCTCTCGGTCGGGCAGCGGCGAAACGAGCGCGTGATACTCCTTCTGGATGCCGTACCGTGGATGCATGACGCGGTGCGCCACCTCGCCATCGTTCGTCATCAGCAGGAGGCCCTCGGTGTCCCGATCCAACCGCCCAACAGGAACGATCCGCTCCTGCACGTCCACAAGCTCCATCACCGTCCAGCGCCCGCGCTCGTCGCTCGTTGTCGTGATGTAGCCGCTCGGCTTGTGGAGGATGATATAACGCATGCGAGGGCGCGCCAGTTGCTTGTTGTCCACGAGGATATTGTCGCGCTCGGGGTTCACCTTGACGCCCATCTCGCGCACGACCTGCCCGTTCACTTTGACGCGGCCCGCCTTGATGATCTCCTCGGCGGCGCGGCGGGAGGCGATGCCGCGCGCCGCGAGCACTTTCTGGAGGCGTTCGCCGGAACCATCTGACCCCGTGGCCCCTTTCCCGGACGGAGGCGGGGAGGTTTTTGATTCGGTTGGACGGCGCGTACGGCTGACCGGACGGCGCGGTGTATCGGGCATGGATTGATTACCTCTCCCCCGGTCCCTCCCGTTCCTCGGCGTGGGGAGGGGCTAATTCATCTCGAATGCCGGGCATTCCACATACCGCCCCGATTCACCGGCGGCTCGTTCCGCCTTCCCGCGCCGGATGACGGAAGGGGGCCGGGGGTTAGGCAGGCGGCATCGGGGCGCTCGTGCTGAACACGTCCATCCGCGCGAGTTCTCCGTCCCCGAGCAAGAAGATGATAACACCGCGCGCACCGGATGGGCCAGCGGGCGGAGTGCCGGTCGCCGCGATTACGCTTGCGGTCGTGCCGCCGCCAGCAGACACGGGCGACAAAAGGAGCGTGTAATGGACGAGCGGGACGAGCTTGCTGTCCATCACGACGATTTTGGTGCCCCGCGTCGTCACGCCCCAGGCATTGAGGGCGTGGGCGAGACCGGGCAACCCCTGCGGATCGCCGAGCGCCACCCACGACCACGCCGAACGCGCGTAGGCGAGCAACGCGCGGGCATCGGCGTAGCGGTCCGTGCTGCCGAGGACGACGATGATGAGCCGGTGGTTGTTCTCCGCGACAGCGAGGATGAGATTCTGCCCCGCTTCATCCGTCGTTCCCGTCTTGACGCCGATCACGCCCGGCGTGCCGAGCAGTTCGTTCGTCGTCTTGACGGGATAGGTGCCGTACGCCGAGGGGATGGTCGCTTCCTGCGTGCGGACAATCGGCGCGAGGATCGGATCGGCGAGGACGAGATCGGCGAGCCGGGCGAGATCGCGCGCGGTGGAGGTCATGCCCGGCGCGTCGAGGCCGCTCGGATTGACGGCATGGGTGCCGGTCAATCCCCGCTCGACACCGACGGCATTCATGCGTGCCACAAAGGCATTGACGGAGCCGAGCGTTGCCGCGTCCGGCAGTTTCGCGCCCTCCGCGTCCGCGATCACTGTCGCGGCATCATTGCCGGAAGGAATAAGCATCCCCCTCAGCAGATTGCCGAGCGTCAGCGTATCGCCCGGCTTGAGGCCCATCGTGCTGCCGCCGACGAGGTCATCTTTCTTCGCCTGAATCTTCTCGTCCACCGCCCCGAGTGTGAGCGCGGTGATCGCGGTCAGCAACTTGATCGTGCTCGCCGGGGCAATCGCCGTCTCCGGCTCCTTCTGATAGAGCCTCGTATCGCTGGTATTCTCCTGCACGAGCGCGGCCCGCGCCGTGATTTGCGGCGCGAGTACAGGCGGCACGGAATGCGGATAGGGCGCGACCGGCCACGCCGCCACCGGCGGCACGCGCGCCACGATCGCGATCAGTGCAAGCACGAACCCGAGCAACAGACGACACAATTTCATAGCGGGGAGCATACCATTTCAGCGCACGCCGATTCCATAGTGGTCGAGCAACGAGCAATGAGGGATGCGTCCCCCTTCTCTCATTCCTTAGAGCGTGACGACGACCTGCCCATCCTCGACGGTGACGGGGTAGGTGCGGATGCGCACCGTCGGACGAGCGAGGGCGCGGCCGGTTGGGATGTCGAACTCCCAGCCATGCCACGGGCAAGTGAGAATCTCGCCGTCGCGCACCCAGGCATGTTTCCAGCCCGTCGCCGCGTTGCAGGCCATCGTGCCATTGACGGTGCCCTCACAGAGCGGCCCGAATGAGTGCGGGCAGACGTTCGGCAGCGCGTAGAACGCGCCGTTGACATTGAAGACGCCGATCTCAATGTTGCGAATCTTCACCACCCGGTGTGTGTTCTCCGCGAATTCCGCGACCGGCCCGACGATATGAGAAGCCATCCCACCTACCCCCCGGCCCCCTCCCGAAACGGGAAGGGGTGACTCTGTCTAACTGCCCTCTCTCTCCTGATAACGTCCCGGCTTTGTAGCGGTTCACTCCCCTTCCCGTATCGGGAAGGGGTCGGGGGTTAGGGTATCTTCCCCGCCGGGACGGCGATCTTGCTGAAGAGTTCGAGGGCGTTCTCGCCCATGATCTTGCGCTTCGTCTCCAGCGGCATCGGCAGATTCATCAGGGATTTCGGGTGGTCGAAGTCGTGATGCGGCCAGTCGGAGGCATAGAGCGTGCGGTTTTCGCCGTCGTACATACGGATGATGTCCACGAGATGCTGCGGGTTATCCGGCTCCTCCAGCGGCTGGGTGGCGAACCACATCCGCTCCTTCATGTACTCGCTCGGCCGCTTCTCCAGGAATGGCACCATCCGGCGGTACTCCTCATGGTAGCGATCCATCCGCCACATGAAGTATGGCACCCACGCGACACCCGCCTCCGTGAAGGCGACTTTCAGGTTCGGATAGCGGGCCATCACGCCCGTATGCATGAGGCTGACGAGGTTCGACATCATCGCGAAGGAGTGCGAGAGCACCTGCCGCGCGAAGTGGTTCTCGAACTGATCCAGTTCGCACGGGAAGGCGGGGGAAATCACCGTCACGCTGTGCAGCAGCACGGGGAGATTCGCCGCCTCCGCCGCCGCCATGATCGGATCGTACTTGCGATGGCCCCACAAGGGATTGACGCCCGCCGTCGGCAGATAGACGGCGGCGATGCGCTCCTCCTTCGCGTATCGCTCAATCTCCCGCGCCGAGTCTTCCGGGTTCTGCGGGCAGGCAAGAAGCGCGCCGTACAAGCCCGGTTCCCGCGTCAGCCACTCCTCCATCAGCCAGCGGTTGTAGGCATGTGAGAGGGCGGTCGCGTATTCGATGTTCGGGATCGGCGCGAACAGGAGCAGGTTATCCGGGAAGAGCACCGCAATATCAATGGAGAGCGCGGAAAGCTCCTCACGCATCTCCGCCGCCGTGCGGACGGAGCGGGCGGCATGACCGCCGGGGATCGGTGGGTCGAGTTTGAAGGAGGGAGCGAAGCCGGGGATGTCGAGATACCGTTGCGGCCCCTGATCGAGCGCTTCGAGCGACTTGCGCCACGGCATCTCACAGTACGGCGCAAGCCCGCCGGGCGTGTCGCTGACATGGACATCGGCATCCACGATCAGCATATCGCGGACTTTCAGTCGTTCGGGAAGTGTCACCGCCATACGTCGCTCCGCTCCGTGTGAGGACTAAGGACTGAGGACTAAGGACGTAGCCCGCGCTCTTTGTCGCGATCTCACTGCTTAGTCCTTAGTCCTTAGTCCTTAATTCTTTATGATTGCTTGAGGCCGAACTGCTCGAAGATCTTCTTCATCTGATCGTCCGCATCCTTGACGGCATCCGCGACTTTCTGGCCCTTGCGGATGATGGCGGCCATCATATCTTCGAGCACCTTGTTGGCGAACACGCCGTCCACGCCGGGGCTAACGGGGCCGGGGTAATATTGCTGGTTGTAACCGGACGGATCACGCACCTGCCCCTCCAATTGGGCGAAGTTCGGATCGCTCTTCCAGAAGTCATTCTTCCACTGCGACTCGTACGCGGGCAGGATCAGGCCATTCGCCTGCTTCGCGAGCGCGAACCATTGCTCCGGTTGCAGCATGTACTTGGCGGTCTCCATCCCGAGGTCGGCGTTTTTCGCCCCTTTGGGGATGTAGAAATAGCCCAACTGCCCGCCGCGGAGCGCTTCCTTCACGCCCGGCCCCTTCGGCCGCTGGAGGACGAAGGTCTTGTCGAAGACCGGATTCTTGTCGTCCTTGGACTTCGCGTACATCGTAAAGGCGTTCGCAGTCATGCCAATCGTGCCGTTCAGCCACGCCGTGTTGTTGCCGGAACCATCCCATGACTCGAATCCGGTTGGCAGCATATTCTTGTACTTCGAATTGGTGTAAATGTCTGCGAGGAAAGTAATCCCCGCGACGGTTTCCGGTGAGTTGAAGACGACCTTCGTGCCCGTCTTGTCCTGGATCGAGCCGCCCCAGGAGTTGACGACATGGCTGATCAACTGCGGGCCATCGCCGACCGCGTACGGTGAGAACCCCCAGCCGAACTGGTTCTTGGAGGGATCAGAGATCGCCAGCGCGGCATCGCGGCACTTCTCGTAGGTGTCGAGCGTCGCGGGGTCAATTCCCTTCGCCGCGCACCAGTCCTTGCGCACGAACCAGGCATCCGAACTGGTGAAGAACGGGATCGCCCAGAACTTGCCGTTTTGCTGGAGGCCACTCGGGACAATCGGCATCAGCGCGCCGTAGGCGTCCGTCAACTGCTTCGTGAGGTCCGTGACATCGGTGAGGAGGCCGAGGGTAATCAGTTGCTGCGGGCTGACGCCGATATCATCGGCGAAGTCGAACGGATTCCCGGCCTGCACGCCGGCCTGCACTTTTTGCACGTTCGGCCCGGCATCCGTGCTCTGCACAGAGATGTCCACGCTCGCGCCGACGGACTTCGTGTAGTCCTTGATATCGTTGCCGATACCATCCTGCACGGCTTTGTAATACTGGACCTTCTGGAAGTAACTCAGGTTCTTTCCCTTGAAGGCATCCGCGCCCGCTTTCGGCTTCAGCGTGCCGGTGCCGGTCGAGGCGACTGCCGAACTGCTCGCGGTCGTGGTGCCCGCTACCGCAGAGCCACCGGCGGTTGTGCTCGTCGTCGCGGCAGGGGCCGTCGTCGCGGAGACCGCGCTGCTCGCGGGCTTGGTTGCCGCCGCTGCCGCGCTGCTGGCCGGGGCCGTCGTCGCGCCGGCCGCGCCAGTCGTCGGCGGGGTGGTCGCGCCGGCCGCTTTCGGGGTGTCGGTCGCCTTGCTCCCGCCACAGGCCGCGAGCAGCGCCGCCCCCACGCTTGCGGCCGTCCCCGCAAGAATCGTCCGCCGTGATACCGTCGTACGCATGTACCGTTCCTTTCTATATGTGTCTGTCAATCGCCGGTGCAACACCGATCGCGGTACTGCCTATCGCCCGGCTACGCGACACAGACAACGTAAACGCCCATCTTTCCCATCATAGAGTGCGCGGCGTATCGCCGCAAGATCATTCGTACCGTAACAACTACTCACACACGGCGCGTTGCACAGGGCGTCAGGACGGCGCCACTGCCAGCCGTGGCGTTGGCTCAATAAAGTATGCGCGCACCTCTCCTTCTTGCTTCGGGTCCACGACCACCGTCACGACATCGCCGGGGCGCAGTTCCGTGTCACCGCGCGGCACGACCGTCATTCCCTCACGCCGCAGGGAGACGACAAGCACGCCGCGGGGCAGCCGCGCCACCGCGAGCGTCTGCCCCGCCACGCGCGCCCCCCGCGCGACGGTCACTTCGAGGAGCGCCGTTTCCGCCGCGAGCGCGTCGAGCCGCCGCACGCCGCTCGTCAGCGCATCACGGTATGCGGTGGTGATATTCGACGCCGTCACGACGCCAAGCAGATGCCGCTCGGCGTCCACGACCGGCATCCACGGGACGTGCGTCGTCGCCAGGTCCTCCAACGCATCGTCAAGCCCCTCCGTCGCCAGGGCCGTCACCGGGTCCGCTGTCATCGCGGATGAGACGAGGTGCGTAGCGCGCTCCTCGGCAGGGATATGTACGATGTCCGCATGAGTCAGCACACCCACCAGCACGCCGCCCGCCGCGACGACCGGCGCGCCCCGCAGGCCCTCCCGCGTCAATGCGTGCTCCGCTTGCGCCACGGTGGCATCCGGCGTCAGCGAGAGCGGGCCGCGCGTCATCGCCTCCCCGACGCGCAAGGAGGAGAGCAGCGGGAAGGAATAGCGGTAGCGATGGGCAGGCGAGTCTGCGCGGGAAGGCAACTGGCTCGTGTAGATCGTCGCGTCGCCGACGATCAGGTAGGAGAGACCAACAGCAACCATCGCCGGGCCGAGGAGCGAGAGATTGCCGGTCATCTCCGCGACCATCAGCATGACGGCGAGCGGCGCGTGGGCGATGCCGCCGAAGAGCGCCATCATTGCGACGATCACGAAGGGCGCGGGCGTCTGCGGGAGGCCCGGCAGGTGGCCCGCCGCCAGCCGCCAGAAGGCCGCGCCGACCATCCCGCCGATCACCATGCCGGGGCCGAAGATACCACCCGATCCGCCCGAACCGATACTGAGTGAGGTAAAGAGAATTTTGGCGAAGGGCAAGACGAGGATAATCCAGAGCGGCAGCGTATAAATGTCCAGGCTCATGCTCACCTGCACCCAGCCGTAGCCGGTGTGCAATGCCTGGGGAACGATCATCCCAAGCAGGCCAACCGCCAGGCCGCCGATACCCGGCTTCACCCAGTCAGGGAGGCGCAGGCGGTGGACTTGGTGGCGCGCCCCGTGGAAGGCCCGGGCGTAGAGCAAACCGATCAACCCGCAGCAGATACCGAGCGCCGCGTAATAGAGCAGTTGGATCGGGTGATTGAAGGCGAAACTGATCTGGTTGCCGAAGACGGGCGACCAGCCGTAGAACGCCCCGAAGATGCTGTAGCCGGTGATTGAGGCGATCAGGGAGGGGATAAGCGCCTCCACCTCGAGATCGTGCAGATAGAGGATTTCCGCCGCCATCACCGCTCCGCCGAGCGGCGCGCGGAAGATCGCGCCGATGCCCGCTCCCATGCCAGTGGCGACGGCGATCCGGCGGTCGCGCGTGTCGAGGCGCATCCAGGTCGCGAGCAGCGAGCCGAATCCGGCGGAAATCTGCGCCGCCGGTCCTTCGCGTCCGCCGCTGCCCCCCGAACCAATCGTGATGGCGGAGGCGATCAGTTTGATCGGGGGAATGCGGGGACGCACCTGCCCGCCCTTATGATGGAAAGAGTCAATCGCGGCGTCGGTGCCGTGCCCCTCCGCCTCCGGCGCGAATTTGAAGACGAGCAGATTGCCGAAGAGCGCGCCGAGCGTTGTGACAACGGGGATCAACCAGCGATGCCGGATCGCCTGCACGACCGTCGTACCCTCACCGGCGGGTTTCGGCGGATAATACCCCGCGATGCCGCCGATCAGCAGTTTCGTCGCCCACTCCAGCGCGGTGTAGAAGAGCACCGCGCCGAGGCCGGCGATCACGCCGATCGCGAGGCCGAGCACCACCCACTTCCGTAGCGCCCGTGTGCTCTCTACCCCCCGCCCGAGCGATCCGCCGCGCGCGATCTTGCCGATGATTCCGCCCGTCATCGTTCGCTCGCTCCCGTATCCGGCGATGCATCGTCGGCATCCCCACGCGTTGGTTCGGCCCCCCCTTCGAGAAACTGGCGGAGCGCCTGATCGGTGATCCGCCACTCGAACCGGCCGGGCAGCGTCGCGTGCGGGCCGAGTTTGATTCCCTTCAGCCGCCCGGAGCGAAGCAGGATGCGAACCGTCTCCTCATGCATGCGCAGAATCTGCGCTATTTCATGGACGGTATAGAGGCGTGGCGCATCATCCATCTCGTATCCCCCGCGACGACAACACGCGAAAATCATCGCGTGACGCGACCGCACGATTCGTGTCTTAATGAGTATAACACTGTATTTCGCTGTGTTGCATGGTAAGGATAGAGGACGCCAGGTTCCAGTGGTGGCAAACTGAAGCCCGCCACCACCGAATTAGGGCATCGGTATGGGAGCGGGGACGTGGAGGTCTTCGACGGTCGCGCGGTAGGTCTCGACCTGGCGGGTGCGTTCCGCCGCGTCCCAGCCGAGCGCGTCGCCGAGGATCGCCGCCACGTCCGGCGCGGCGGCGATGCCGTGTGCGCGGTCAATCAGCGCGAGGCGCGTGCGGCGGGCGAGTATATCGCCTACCGTCATCGCCATCTCGTAGCGTGCGGCAAAAGACGCCTCGGCGAAAATCACCGGGAGATCGGGCGCCATCCGCGCGGCGAGCAGCGCATCGTTATCAATCATGTCGAGGATCAGCGACGCATCCGCGCCATAGGAGTGGAGGAGGTGCGCCGCGACATCGGCATCCAGCCCGCGCTCGGCGGCCTGCGCCGGGAAGACGCGCGTCCAGTGGCCGTAGCCGTCCGCCCCGGCGAGCGGCAGATGATCGGTCACGGAGGCCCGGATATTCAGGCCGTGCAGTTCGAGCGTATCGAGGGTGTCCTGCGCCATCCGGCGATAGGTCGTCAGTTTGCCGCCGACGATCGTGACGAGGCCATTGGGGGAGGAGATCACCGCGTGCGTACGGGCAAGCGCGGCAGATTTCGCGCCATCGCGCGCCCGGACGAGCGGGCGATAGCCCGCGTAGGTGCTGATGATGTCCGCCGCCGTGAGGTGCGCGCGGATCGAGCCGTTCGTCGTGCGGAGAACGTAGGCGATCTCATCCGCGTCGGCGCGCGGTCGCTCGATATCGCCGCCGGGCGTGTCCGTCGTACCAATCACCGCGCGTCCCTGCCACGGCACGATGAAGATCAGCCGCCCGTCCTCCGTCTCCGGCAGGACAACGGCATCGTTCGTCACGCCGACCTTCGCGGCATCCACGACGAGGTGA